>DAORHY010000138.1:0-8978 GCA_035438225.1 Bacteroidia bacterium | reverse complement strand
ACCCTTTGAATCTCGTGAATAATTTTTCCGAACTCTCCCTGGAACTCATCCGGGAACTCAGTGAAGCGAAAGATGAGGAAGAGAGGAAGGCGTTGCTCAGTAACCTCGCCAATACAGTGAACAAGATCCACAAGCACGGCAAGCGTGCCGACAGCATCGTGCGGAACATGATGTTGCACAGCCGTACCGGATCCTCCGAAAAGACCATTGCAGACCTCAATAAATTAGGCGAAGAATATCTCCACCTTGCGTTCCATGGTGTGAGAGCGAAAGATCCCTTGTTCCAGTGCCAGTTGGAATTCTCTCCCGATCCGGATTTACCCTCCACTGCGATTGTACAGCAGGATATCAGCAGGGTGATTCTGAATCTCCTGAGCAATGCTTTTTATGCCGTCAACAAAAGGAAAAAATCAGGAGAAACGGGCTATCAGGCAATTGTCCGTCTAGCCACACGTTACAAGAACGGATTTGCAGAAATCCGTATCGAAGATAACGGCACGGGTATCCCCGCCAGTTTGCGTGAAAAAATATTCCAGCCTTTCTTCACAACCAAACCAACCGGGGAAGGTACCGGGCTGGGTTTGTCACTGAGTTTTGATATCATCACAAAAGGACATGGAGGCACTTTCCAGGTGGAGAGTGAAGAAGGCAAAGGAACAACATTCATCATTACACTGCCGATCGCACCCTGAGTAACCGGAGGTATAGAGCAAAAAAAAAAGCGGAACCTTCGTTCCGCTTTTTTATTTTCAAGCCTTCTGATTAAGACAGGTGTTTGTTAACCAGTTTGGTCATTTCAAACATGGATACCGTCTTTTTACCACCGAAAACTTTCTTCAGGTTGTCATCAGCGTTGATGTTACGACGCTCTTTCGCATCCTGGAGTTTGTTCTTTTTGATGTAATCCCAGAGGCGTTTTGTCACTTCTGTGCGCGGAAGCGGCTTGCTGCCAACGATAGGCTGCAATACTTCACTGATGTTCATCGGCTTCATGAATGCCGCATTGGGTTTACGCTTAACCTTTGCTTTTGCTTTTGGTTTTGCTGCTGCTTTTGCTTTTGGCTTAGCGGCTTTTGCTTTTGACTTCGACTTTGTTTTTGACTTAGCCTTTGCCGGAGCTTTCTTTTTAGCTTTTTTAGTTGCCATGTTTAAATGGTTTAGGGTTAATCTATAGTGCAAATCAACAAAGTAATCTCAACCGAAAACACCCGTCAACAGAGAAGTTTTCCACAATCGTTGTCAATTTACAGAGGGAAAAACATCCCGATGTCTTACTGGACGGGCAATTAAAAGGCATCCGAAGGGATGACGATTTCGTGAAAATAACATTTCAATAGCTCCCGAAAACCGCCTCCAGCAAGGGTTTCAGCATGTCTACTTAAAATCCTCCCAAGATAGCAGGGCATTTTCAAAGGCAGTGGCCCGGACCATCATTTCCTGTCTGAAAAAATAATTAACAATTTATCCGGAGAAACCAACCACTTGCAGGCAGTTTCATCCCACATGTTCATTGCAGATTCCCGCCTGTGAAATGGCGGGATACATTTCCGCAGTTTCATTTCCCTGGCAGGGTTCGGAATACGGTTCCGCACACTTTCCCTCTGTAAAAACCCCTTTATTTCTTGTCCGTTGCCAAGAAGTTTGATATTATTGTAATCCTTACCTGAATAGGTATTTCTCCGATACCGTTGTCCTTCTCCCCCGTGAAAAAGCAAAAAAATTACCTCCTGAACATTTTATTCATCCTTTTCATTACCGGCAACGCCTATTCCCAACAGGACAGCACTGTGCAAAGCAAGGTAAAAGTCGGATGCCTCAGCGGGAACTGCATCGACGGACAGGGGGTTTACCGAACGAGTGCAGGCAACGTTTATACAGGAACCTTCGCAAATGGCAAATACCACGGCCAGGGTAAAATGACCTTTCGTGACGGCGATGTTTACGAGGGGAATTTTGAAAACGGGAAAATGCAGGGCCACGGAATTTACCTCTACCGTGACGGAAGTGTGTACGATGGTAATTTCATGAACGGGAAAATGGATGGCACGGGTACGCTGACCTACCTGAGTGGAAACCGCTACGAGGGTTCATTCCAGAACAACCAGAAATTCGGTGCCGGAATATTCTGGTTCAGTGACAGCAGCCGGTACGAAGGAGGCTTTGTCGGCGACCGCATGGACGGCATCGGAACATGGTATTATCCCAATGGAGACCGTTACCAGGGAGCTTTCAGCAAAGGCAAACAGAACGGGAAAGGCGTATATTTCTACCGCGACGGCAATACATATGAAGGAGATTTTATCAATGGAAATTTCCAGGGAAAAGGAGTACTTTCCCTGAATGACGGCAGTTATTACGAGGGAGAATTCAGCCGCGACAATCCTCACGGTTTCGGCATCTTTTATTATAGTAATGGAGATATTTACGCTGGCCAGTTTGAAAGTGGGGCCTACAGCGGATGCGGAACTTATTATTATGCCAATGGCGACCGTTACGAAGGTGATTACATGCACAACCTTTCTCACGGCACCGGAACGTTTATTGAGGCTGACGGCTCCGCCTCCCAATACCATTATGCCGCCGGCATCATCATCGGCGAAGGAACACAGGTAGCCAATGCAGCTTTCGGTGGTTCAAAAAATAATCCAACCGAAAACACATCGGCTACCGCTCCCGCCAGCCCTCCTCCTTCCCTTGAACCAATGAAAGAGATTGAGCCGGTGAAGGTCACTGAACAAGCAGAGAAAACTGAAGCCGCAACACACACGACTCAGCAGGAAGCGACTGCTGCAGTTGAGAAACCGTCATCTGTCACCAACAACAGCGGCACAATTTGCCCGGTATGCAGAGGGAAAGGGAAAATTTTTCAATCTGAAATCAAAAAAAATAAAATGGTTACCAGGGATATCAGTAACGGATTGGGGCCACGGAATTTTGTCACGTATTCAGTGAACGAGGTAGTGCGCCCTGCAGGAAATGTCACCTGTGGCCGTTGCGGAGGTTCCGGTAAAGTAAATGAAGACTAATCTCATGGCTCCCCTGACAGTACGTGTCATATGAAAAAAATTATTCTCCTCCTTTTTCTGCTCCATTGTGCTTTCAACACTTTAGCAGAAGAAAGGCTCGCCTCCGCTCTCCGATTTGGCAGAATCTCTGTTGACCGTGGACTATCGCAATCAACCGTTTTCTGCAGCTACCAGGACAGCCAGGGTTTCCTCTGGTTTGGTACCGATGACGGTCTCAACAAATATGACGGATACACCTTTGAGGTGTATAAATTTGATCCTACGGATGCCCGAACGCTATCGAACAACAGCATTCATGCCATCTTTGAAGACAGCAAAAGAAATCTCTGGATCGGAACCGACAACGGCCTCAATCTCTACAATCCGAAGAACGGTTCTTTCCGCCGTTTCCAGAATATTCCGAATGACCCGTCCTCTGTTTCAAGCAACATCATTTCTTCCATTGCCGAAGACAAAGACAGTGTTGTCTGGATAGGCACGAACAACGGCCTGAATGCGCTGGACACGAAAAATTTTACCTTCTCGGCGACATTCAGTAACAAAGCCAATATTTCTACGCTGAGCAGCAGCATCATTTCCAGTCTTCTTGTGGACAGATCCGGTACGGTTTGGGTCGGTACTGCGTCAAACGGGCTCAATGCATTTGATCCAAAAACAAAAAAAAGTACGCGTTATGTTCACGAGCCGGCAAATAAAAATTCACTGAGTGAAAATGAAATCACGACACTTTCCCTGGACCGCAGCGGTAACTTGTGGATTGGTACTGTAAACGGAGGCATCAATGTGCTCACTATTGCCAGCAGACAATTCACACATTACACTACTGAAAATGGATTGTCCAGCAACAGCATCTTCAGTATCCACGAGGACCAGGAAGGTATTTTCTGGATCGGCACACTTGGCGGAGGGCTGGATGCGCTCGACAGGTCCACCGGCAAGATTGTAAACTATAAGCGGGACCCGCGAGACATGGAATCGCTATCGAACAACAAAGTATGGAGTATTTTTGAAGACAACGCCTCCACGCTCTGGTTTACTACTTCCGACGGAATCAGTTATTTCAACAGGACCATCGGGAAGTTTATAACGCACAAGGTGAGCGAGGGTGATGGCGGGGATGCAAACAACAGTGTCTTTGCTGTTCATGAAGATCGTGACGGAAACATATGGGTAGGGGTATTGGGCGGCGGCCTCAATGTGTTCAGCCGTACCGAAGAAAAATTTGTCAATGATCGTTTCCCTGCACTGAATAATCCCATCCTCCGTTTCAACAACATATTTGCTCTCGAGGAAGACCGGAACGGTGTGCTGTGGATCGGAACCTCCGACGGGTTGATCAGTTATGACAGAAAAAGTGGCACGGTGGAGCAATTCCGAAACAATCGTTCCGACAAATCTTCTCTGAGCAACAATTATGTCCGCTGTATCAAGGAAGATAAATCCGGAAACTTGTGGATCGGGACTCACGGTGGAGGATTGAATGCTTTTAATCCGACCAGTAAAAAATTCAAAGTGTACCGAAATATTCCTGCAGATGCCTCCTCGCTGAGTGCAGATGTGGTCCTGAGTGTGTGTGAAGACAAAGACGGTCGTATTTGGGCCGGCACCTATGGTGGCGGACTTAACCGCCTGGATCCGGTTACCGGAAAATTCAACGCCTATCACTATGATCCGAATGATCCGAAAACAATCAGCAGTAATTTTATCCATTCCATCTTCCAGGACCAGGGAGGAAAATTATGGGTGGGAACTTACGGTGGCGGGTTGAACCTTCTGGAACCAACCACTCAAACCTTTCGTCATTATACCGAAAACAACGGGTTGCCGAACAATGTAGTGAACGGGATTTTGTCTGACGGAGGCGGCAATCTCTGGATCAGCACCAACAACGGAGTCTGTAAAATCCTTCCCGGCAAGCAAGGTTCTTCGGATGTCACAACTACCCGAAGTTATAACCTGCAGGACGGTCTGCAGAATAAATTCAACGAGAACGCCTGCTTCATTGGCAACGGCGGATGGATTTACTTTGGCGGCAGCAACGGACTCAATGCTTTTCATCCCGACAGTATCCATGACAATACAGCCATCCCACCGGTTGTCATTACACGATTTTACCTGTTTGAAAAACCGGCACGGATGGACACCCTGATCTCGAGCGAGCACAAACTGGAGCTGAATTACAAGCAAAATTTTTTCTCTTTTGAATTCGCAGCGCTGAACTATGTGCTTCCGGAAAAGAACCGGTATTACATCATGATGGAAGGCCTGGACAAAGAATGGATCTACAGGGACAACAAACGCATCGCAGCTTACACAAATATCGATCCCGGGCATTATGTCTTCCGTGTGAAAGCATGCAATAATGACGGCGTATGGAACAATGAAGGCATTGCCATTGAAATCACCATTAAGCCCCCGTTTTACCGTACCTGGTGGTTCACCGGACTGAGCGCTCTTGCCATCACCTTGCTGATCTTTGTTTATATCCGGATCCGCACCAACACCCTGGTGAAACAAAACATTGTCCTGGAAGACAAGGTAAACCTTCGAACTTCCGAATTGCAGGATAAAAACATCGAGCTTACCAAAACGATGGACAACCTCCGTTCCACACAAACTCAACTGATTCAATCGGAGAAAATGGCCTCCCTGGGTCAATTGACGGCAGGAATCGCACATGAAATTCAGAATCCGCTTAATTTTGTCAATAATTTCTCGGAACTTTCGGTTGAATTACTGAATGAGTTTGAAACAGCACAGGGGCCGGAACAGAAAGAAATTGTCGGCGACCTGAAACAGAATATGGAAAAAATCGTTTTCCACGGAAAACGGGCTGATAGCATTGTCAAGGGGATGCTTCAGCACAGTCGGGCATCCGCTGTTGAAAAGCAAGCGACTGACATCAACAAGCTTGTTGAAGAGTACTTCTCCCTTGCTTACCATGGAATGAAGGCAAACGATCCTGCATTTAACTGCACAATGGAGAAAAAACTGGACAGGACGATTCCGGCAATAAAAATTATTCCGCAGGATATCAGCCGTGTAATCCTGAACATTTTTAACAATGCATTTTATGCAGTCAACGAAAGAAAAAAAGAAGGAGAGAAGAACTATCAGCCGACAGTATCCATTACAACTCAATGGACCGGCAATAAAGCCGTCATTGTGATTCATGATAACGGCAAAGGGATCGTAAAAGAAATACGTGACAAGATTTTCAACCCGTTCTTCACGACCAAGCCCACAGGCCAGGGAACCGGACTGGGATTGTCGATCAGCTACGATATCATTGTCAAGGGCCATGGAGGAGAAATCAAAGTGGATTCTGTTCCCGGCGAATATTCTGAATTTACAGTGTTGTTACCAGTGAATGCCTGAAAATAAACCATCATGATAAAAATGTTAGTCGTCGATGACGAGCAGGATGTAGAGATGCTATTTTCCCAACGCTTCCGAAAAGAAGTAAAAAACGGCGAAGTGCGCATTCATTTCGCATTCAGCGGGGAAGATGCACTGAAGTATTTGCGGACTCTGGATCCTTTTGACCTGGTGCTGGTGCTCAGCGACATCAATATGCCGGGGATGACCGGACTTGAATTGTTGCGTATTATCCGCACAGACTTTCCTACCTTGCGGGTGATGATGGTAACGGCCTACGGCGACCAGAACAATTATGACAATGCGGTCGCTATCGGCGCTAATGATTTTGTAACCAAACCCGTGGATTTCATCTTGCTGAAAGAAAAGATCTATAAGCTGGCGAAAGGATCCGCTAACTAAAATTAATGATAAAGGATAACGAATGATGAATAGTGTGGACGGGCCTGCAAAAATTCTTGTTGTTGACGACGAGCCGGATCTGGAGTTGCTGATCCGCCAGCGTTTCCGCCACAAAATAAGGAGCAATGAGCTTGCTTTTGAATTTGCCGGCAACGGAGTTGAAGCGTTGCGTAAACTCGGCATGAATGCCGATGCGTATGACATGATCCTCACCGACATCAACATGCCGGAGATGGATGGGCTGACATTGCTTGTAAAAATCAAAGAACAGTTTGCCCACCACAAAGCCGTTGTCGTCAGCGCATACGGAGACATGGAAAATATCCGTACGGCAATGAACCGCGGCGCTTTTGATTTCATCACCAAACCGATTGATTTTTCCGACCTGGAAACAACCATCAATAAAACCATCTCTGAAATACGGCTGATCCGGCAGGGTCAGGTTGCCCGCGAACGTCTGGCACAAACGATCATGGAAAAGGAACTTGCCGAACTGGACCGTCAGAAAGCGGAACAGAGCGAGAAGTTCAAGCAGCAATTCCTGGCAAACATGAGCCACGAGATCCGGACACCGATGAACTCTGTGATCGGATTGACCAACTTGCTGGTAAAGTCACAGCTTGACGAACAGCAAAGAAAATATTTGAATGTCATCAAGAAATCATCAGAGAATCTGCTGGTAATCATTAACGACATTCTGGACCTGTCAAAAATTGAAGCAGGGAAAATGGTCTTTGAAGAAATTCCATTCCTGATTGCAGAATCCATGGATACTGCTTATCACACCCTGCTGTTTAAAGCGGAAGAAAAAAACATTGCCTTTCATATTCTGATTGACCCGGGAGTTCCGCCTGCCCTTCTCGGAGATCCCGTGAGGCTAAACCAGATCCTGATCAACCTTGCCGGCAACGCCATCAAGTTCACAGAGAAAGGTTCAGTGACCATATCTGCAAAAGAATTGAGCCGTCAGGATAATCAAAGCATCATTGAATTCTCCATCCGGGATACAGGTATTGGAATTGCCGCTGAAGGCTTGAATAAAATTTTTGAGAGTTTTTCCCAGGCCAGTAACGATACCACCCGAAAATTCGGAGGTACGGGATTGGGGCTCACCATTTCCAAACAACTGATCGAACTGCAGGGCGGAAGCATTTATGTGAGCAGTGAGTTGGGCAAAGGCACAACTTTCAGTTTCAAAATTCCATTTCACATAACCACCGAGGAAGAAACAGGAAAAGGGAAAAGTGTTTCCAATGAAATCAATGTTGAAGAATTGCGCGGAATCCGGATACTGTTGGTTGAGGACAACGCTTTCAATCAAATCGTTGCAGTGGATACATTAAACGACTTATTGCCTGAGCCGGTAATCGTCCTCGCTGAGAACGGCAGAGAAGCACTGGAAAAACTGAGCCACGAAGATTTCGATATCATCCTCATGGATATCCAGATGCCGGAAATGGACGGCTTCGAAGCTACCCGACGGATTCGTCAGGAAATGCCTTCCCCGAAACACATGACCAAAATTATGGCCATGACTGCAAATGTTACAAAGGATGAAGTTGACAATTGCTTCTCATGCGGTATGGATGAATACATTGCCAAACCATTTAATCCGCAGGATTTATTGGGGAAATTATGGAAATTAAAATATCAATTGAGTGAAAAGTGAAGGGAGAAGAGCCGGATGAGGAAATGTTTCGTTTGAAAGAAAATTGTATTAATTTCACAGGAACTCAAATTCTTAACTTCGCATTCTCTCAACTTTGCAATACACATTTACAACCCTTCAATTTTATCCATCACCATTCAGTCTTCCCCCTTCTCTCTAATCATTTCTTAATTTAAAAAGCAATTATGGACCGGCAAAGCGACCTCACCTTTCTTCGTACGTTTACAGGAGGGAATCCTGACAAGATTAAAAAGTATGTCTCGATGTTTTTACAATTGTGCCCGACGCAGCTGGAAACGATGAGCGGACAATTGACTGAACAAAATTATTCAGGGTTGCGGGGCACTGCACATGCCCTCAAACCACAGATTACCTATATGGGTATCCACCGAGGTGAGACCCTGATTAAAAACATCGAACACAATGCAGGAAACAATGTAGATGTGGAAAAACTGCCAGACATGCTCTCGGAATTCCGTACAATTTGCCAGCAGGCAATGGAG
>DAORHY010000137.1:0-9073 GCA_035438225.1 Bacteroidia bacterium | reverse complement strand
CAGTTGGTAGAGCAATACACTTTTAATGTATGGGTCCTGGGTTCGAGTCCCAGCGGGATCACAAAAAAGGAACTTTCATAGTTCCTTTTTTTTTCTTCTTTTCTGTCTCCGTAGCTCAGTTGGTAGAGCAGCTGACTCTTAATCAGCGGGCCACAGGTTCGAATCCTGTCGGGGACACTTAGAACGGGATCCGAAGGATTGAAAGTCTGCAGAATTCATCCGGAATACCTTTTTGAATCGATACATTTGCCGTCAATCAATTATTTTCAGGTGCAAATGATGAAAAATTTTATTTCCGTCTTCATCTGTACTCTCAACCGGTTCAGCACGCAGCCCACTGTGGTTAATCTGCGCTTTCTTCTTTGCCTTTTTGGTTTGTTGGTTATTAAAACAAGTGTTTTGGCGATTCCATCCGATT
This sequence comes from Bacteroidia bacterium, assembly GCA_035438225.1. Lineage (GTDB taxonomy): Bacteria > Bacteroidota > Bacteroidia > AKYH767-A > 2013-40CM-41-45 > JADKJP01. The sequence continues at coordinate 8,655 of DAORHY010000137.1, read as the reverse complement.
ACAAGAATAAATCGCTTACAGAATTCTATCCGGTCCCGCCACAAAATGATCGTTCGCTGTTTTACATACAGCGAAGTAAAAACACAAACGCAATTGTTTACGAAACCAATATCCTGCCTTCCGGAAAAATAAATACCGAGGAGCCTTTGAAGATCTACTGGATGCAGTATGCAAGCGACAGTTCCGTTGCAGAATTAAATTATGTCCAGAAACGTTACGCTTACGGTATCCGGGCGACTCCGGTAAAAGGACATCCCGGAGAATTTGTGTTAAATTTTGTTTCGTATGAAAAAAAGAAATTTTACCTGATCCTTGACCCGGGGGGAAAGCAATACAAAACATACACGACGATCAATGGGAAAATGGCAGAACTGAAAAAAATATTTATTCATCTCGAGGGTGGTTCATTCTGGTTCCCGAATATTGTGGATATTGAAATTACAGGAAAAGATCCTGCTACCTTGCAAAAAATCACGGAACATTTCAAACCCTGATCGACAGCATTCTTTTTTACAAATTACAAAATCGGATGCCTTTTGAATTCTGCTGTCCGGTCGAACAAATATCTGTACGTAATCAGCACACGGCTTCTGTGAGTCCCGAGATTTTCAGCAATGGCAATCATTTTCGGGTTAAAGTCTCCGATCCATTGCATTTCGAAATCCTCGTATAGTTTTTGACGCTGAATGAGTGCGGCTCCTTCCACGATGATAAAACTATCCACACCTTTTCCCTGGTGTTCAGGTACGATTCCGAAAACAAGGCCGATGAATTTTCTCGTTTTCCTTCTTTTCAGCATCCAGATAAACCTGAGTTTTTCCATCCATCCGAACCGTCCGCGAAACTTTGCAAAAATCTGGTTGATATCCGGTAAATTCACCCACATGGCTACGGGTTCATTTTTATAATATACATACCAGATTACTTTTTCATCAATCACAGGCTTCATCGATTTGAAAAAATTCTGAACCTGCTTTTGTTCAAGGTCTTTTCCTGCTCCGTGTTTTCCCCAGGCTTTGTTGTAAATAATCCGGAAATCCTCTGCGTATTTTTCCAAATCTTTTTTACGCAAATGACGTGCTTCGTAATCCGGATTGCTCTTGATCGCCTGGTGCCGTTCGTAAAATTTCGGCTGAAGCCGGGTATCTACTTTCAGCGAGAAACACCATTGTTCAAAATAGGTCTTGAATCCGTAGGATTCAAATAAAGCCTTGTAGTAGGGTTTGTTATAATTCATTTTATATGGCGGCGGATTGAATCCTTCTACGATCAATCCCCACCAGCTCTCACGCTCACCGAAATTGATGGGCCCATCCATGGCTTCCATTCCGCGTTCCTGAAGCCAGTTTTTAGCGGTATCGAAAAGCAGGTGTGCAGCGGAAGGATCGTTGATGCATTCAAAAAAGCCAACTCCGCCCGTATACGGATGTTCGCGCTGGGCAATTTTATTATTGATAAAGGCGGCAATTCTTCCTATACATTCTCCATTGCCATTGCGGAGAACAAAACGTGTACATGCACCGTGACGGAAGAATTTGTTTTGTTTCGGATCAAAAACCGCTTGAATATCCTTTTCCAGCGGCATGATCCACTGGGGATCATCCGAATAAATCTTCAGAGGAATTTTCAGGAAATCAACGATGTCTTTTTCGGAAATTACTTCGGTTATCTTCATAAGGTAAGTCTCCCCGCAAAATTAGATTTTTTTAATCACCAGGCACCGGAAGAATAAACTGTTCAGGTCCAGACTTCTCTGGAATAAAGAAAAATAGGGCAGCACAGTGATTCCCGGTTTCCGGTAAATACGGAAAAATAAAAAAAGCCGCCCTGGTTTACAGAACGGCTTTGGTAGGTATTGGTTAAACGTATTATTTTCCGTTGATGCTGATTTTCTTTTGTAATTCGAGTACGCTGGCTTTGAATTTCTTGTCTGTTTCGATCAGGTTATTCACCGTACGACAAGCGTGAAGCACAGTTGCATGATCTTTCCCGCCACAATGGGCTCCGATGCTGCTCAGGGACGATTTGGTCATATTCTTGGCAAAGTACATTGCAATCTGGCGGGCTTGGACCACCTGACGTTTGCGGGTCTTTGACTTCAGCATTTCTATCGGCAGGTCAAAATAATCACAGACCACCTTCTGAATATAATCGATAGAAACTTCGTGGGTTGTATTCTTCACGAACTTATCAATCATCTGTTTGGCCAGTTCCAGGGTTACGGCTTTTTTGTTGAGGGATGCTTGTGCAAGTATTGAAATGAGAGCACCTTCAAGTTCACGGACATTGGAAGTAATCGAGTAGGCGATGTATTCCACGATATCTTTGGGTAGTTCAATGCCGTCCAGGTACATTTTCTTGTTCAGGATGGCAATGCGTGTTTCGAGGTCAGGCATTTGCAAGTCTGCAGCAAGTCCCCACTTAAAGCGGCTGAGCAGGCGTTGTTCCATACCTTGCAGATCCACAGGGGCTTTATCCGATGTCAGGATAAGTTGTTTACCGGTCTGATGGAGGTGATTGAAGACATGGAAAAATACATCTTGTGTTTTTTCCTTGCCTGCAAAAAACTGAATGTCATCGAGAATCAGGACATCAATCATCTGGTAAAAGTGAACAAAGTCGTTTTGCTCATTATTTTTTACCGAATCGATAAACTGATGTGTGAATTTTTCCGAGGAGACATACAAAACGGTTTTGCCGGGATGCTGATTTTTAATTTCAATACCGATTGCATGCGCCAGGTGGGTTTTTCCCATCCCAACGCCACCGTAAATCAGGAGGGGGTTGAAAGAAGTTCCTCCGGGTTTGTTTGAAACAGCATACCCTGCAGAACGTGCAAGACGGTTACAATCACCTTCGATGAAATTTTCAAAGGTGTAGTTCGGGTTGAGTTGTGATTCAACATTTACCTTTTTCAGGCCCGGAATAATGAAGGGATTCCGGATCGTGCTGTTACTGTTTGCATTCAGTGGAACAGTTACAGGGCTGTTTTTCAGATCACCGTGAGTCCGCGTAGGGATTTTCACGGTATACGGTTTGGCATCTGCGTTTGCATGTTCCATAACGATGCTGTACTCCAGACGGCCATCTGTACCGAGTTGCTGACGGATGGTTTTGCGTAGCAGGGTAATGTAGTGTTCTTCGAGCCATTCGTAAAAAAACTGACTGGGGACTTCAATGGTAAGGATTTTGCCTTCCAGTTTTACGGGTTTAATGGGTTCGAACCAGGTTTTGAAACTTTGAGCACTTACGTTGTCCTTGATGATCTGCAGACATTTTTTCCAAACACTCTCGCAAGTTTTCTCCATAGTTGTCTCCAAAAGTATTTTTTTTTGTTGTTGTGTTTCGTTTTCCAATTGCTGTTTCCCTTTCCCTCGAAAGAGGAATTTCTAGGTGTGAATGTGTGTTGAAATTCGCTAACAAAGATTCTTCAAAAAAAAATAAAAAAAAAATTAAACGGCTATTGTTTTTCTAGAAATTTTTACACTTGAGCCGAATGATTCTTTTTTTCCGGAATGTACGTTAAAGTAGTAGTCGATACGACCAAGGCGGATACCTGCCCAGCCCACTTGTGCAACCAGTACTTCTTTTTTTTCTGAGTTGCGGTACCGTACCGGTTCATCCAGGAAAGTATGGGTGTGACCACCCAAAATAAGATCAATGTTTGAAGTTTGTTGTGCGAGAATTTCATCTGAAATTTTTTTCTCGTTGTATTTGTATCCGAGGTGCGATAGACAAATGACCAGTTGACAATTCATTTCTTGCTTTAACAACCGTGCTGTTGTATTTGCGTTTGACACCGGATCTGAGTAGCGTGTGTTTCCGTAAAGTTTTGCGTCGACCAGTCCCTGCAATTCGATGCCGAGTCCGAAGACACCAATGTTCAGGCCTCCTTTCTTAAAGATCTTGTAAGGTATGATTTTTCCGTTCAATGGTGTATCAGAAAAATCATAATTTGTATTAACGAATGAAAATTTTGCATTGGGCATTTGCTTCAACAATCCGTCCATTCCATTGTCAAAGTCATGGTTGCCAATGGTTGCGGCATCGTATCCCATCTCACTCATCAGGCTCAGTTCCAGTTCCCCGCCGTACAGGTTAAAATACGGGGTGCCCTGGAAAATGTCGCCACTATCGAGAAGCAACACATTTTTTTCCTCCGAGCGGATTTTACGGATCAGGGCAGATCTTCTTGCCACTCCTGCCATTCCGGGATATTTGGGATCATTGTCAGGAAATGGATCAATTCGGCTATGCACATCGTTGGTATGCAGGATGGTGAGCTTCACCACTTCGCGTTTTGCCCAGACATCCGATGGGATTCCGGTGAATCCAATCAGGGCAGCACTTCCTGCAAGGGTTCTTATGAAATCTCTTCTACTTGACATAACTGATTCGGCCATCCGGGTTCACTGAAATTTTTTCTTCCGTTTTTCCCTGTATATATAAGTACTGCATGATGGCGTCTCTTACTTTTATTCCGGTCTGTTCCCGCTGCGTTGCTTCTGCAAACAATGAAAACTGATCGCCTCCGTTCGCGAGATAATCCGATGTTACTACTTTGTATGTTTTCGTAGAATCGAACGGATTGCCCTGGATGGTGATGTTGACAGCCTGCCGGTCCTGTATTTGAAAACGTACACCGGAAACAGGTGCACCGTCTTTGGAAGCGATGAAGTTAAAAATTTTTTTGACAATATCACCTGTCATCGTTAAAACTACAAGTTCGTTTTCAAATGGCATGAGTTCATACACATCTCCTTTTGTAATAGTTCCTTTCGGAAGCCCTTTGCGTAAACCACCATTATTTAGTATAATCAAATCGGCAGGTTTGCCGTCAGGCGACTGGTATCTCTGGTTGCATTGTAACAGGCATGCATCGGAAACAAAATTTCCCAGACGACTCTCGGGTGTGGATTTTTCAAGCGGTTGAAGGCTTTCCGCCAGGATGATTTTCATTTCCCCCGCCATCTTCTCCCGGTACGGTTGGATTCGTTTTTCAACCAGTGAATCTGCGGCTGCATTTCCATCTTTGGAAAATGCATACGCTTCCGTTTCTGTTTTTTGGATACTGATCTTTGAAGAACACCCTGCGACCAGGGAAAAACCGAGTGCACAAAGAATTAAATTTCTGTACCGCAACATCCGAATTTTAATTACGCAACAATGATAAAGAAATTTATTTCATTTTTATCTTCACCCTAAAATTTAAATGCCATGTATACAAGCGAAGTACAGATTCGTGTCCGGTATGCGGAAACAGATCAGATGGGATATGTTTATTATGGCAACTATGCAGCTTATTTCGAAGTCGCCCGTGTTGAAGCTTTGCGTAGCCTTGGTTTCAGCTATAAGAAACTGGAAAAGGATGGGGTCATGCTGCCGGTATTGGATTTTTACGTGAAGTATTTTAAACCTGCTTATTATGATGACTTGCTAACGATCAAAACAACAATCAGAGAAATGCCGCAAGCCAGAATTCGTTTTGAGTACGATACGTACAATGAAAAGGATGAATTGTTAAATTCTGCAAATACCACTCTGGTATTTATTAACCGCACAACCAACCGGCCCTGCGCAGCACCGGAAGAATTCAGAAAATCAATTGGCAGATTTTTCTCCTCCGGTTCAGGAAAATGAGTAGCTGTTGCTTGTTGTTTCTTTTACAGCACCTGCATCAGGTATTTGTACATATCCGTCATTGCCCGGATATCCTTTTTGTTCACTTTCTCATCAGGAGAATGGACATTTTCTTCCGCTGCACCGATGAAGCACCAGTCAATCGGATACGGTTGTTTCTGCAATTCAGTTCCGTCGCTGCCTCCGGATCCTTCAACTTCAAGTTGGAATGGAATCTGACTTTCTTTTGCATACCCGATGATCTGGTCAATGTATTTTCGGCGCGGAAGACCCGAATCACGCATTGAAATCACCACTCCTTTGCCGGGATGCACACCTTCTGTTATCCAGGTAATATCACTGATCAGCGCTTTTCGAATGGTGTACTTTTCAAAGAGAAATTTAGCGAGATAGGGGACACTGCCTCCTCCGTGTTCTTCCCAGCAGGAAAAAACGACTGCTCCGTGCTGAAGAGTTTCGCAAATTTTTAATGCATTCCAGACGCCGAGCCTGTTGTCCATGTAACAGCATTGCACGGAATTTTCGTCTTCCCTCCAATCGGCAAAATACGATAAACTCGTCCCGCGGTCAATTTCCCGGGTCGATTTATACAATAGATGATTTTGATCATCTATCACCACTTCACAGTCAACCGGTCCATGACTATCCCTGCCAACCAACCGGGTTCCGCTTTTGAGATGCGGACCGCCGATTTTCACCAATTGGTTTTCGTACCGGACTGAAAAACCGATGTTGTCTATGTGCGCAAATACAGCTGTCCTTGGTTGTCCGAAAACCAGGACAATACAATCCTGAAAATCATCCCCGGAATAGATTTCCGGTTTCACTTTCCAGCCGGAATAATTTTCGTATATATAGGTGAGTAGAAATTGTTGCATTGCACCCTCATCTCCTGAAGGCGCGGCTATTGCACAGAGTTGTTTGAGTAGTTCCAACGGGTAACAGGGTTTAAAACGTAAGAATATTTTTCCGGACGATTACAAATGTTTAACAATCGATTATTTCCTGAGGATGCAAAGCCTGTCATCCAGAATACCTGACCGGGCAAAGATTTTACCTTCAATTTCCGGGGACCTCACACCTGAACCCAGCCATTTGTTGCCCATAAAAATTCGTGCTTCATCCCAAGTACCGGTGTCTATGAACTTTTGCAGCAGTTGCAATCCGCCTTCAATGATGACTGATTGAATCGATTTTTCAAAAAGCAGATGCATCAGTTGTGGAATCACCGGTTGCTGGAAATTTAACTGGTGCCATTCAGTGAAACCCTGTACATCATTTTTCTTTTCGTTAATGATCAGTGTTTTAACTTTTCCATTCAATAAATTCAGGTGACCAGGCAGTTTCAGCGTGCGGTCAATAACAATGCGGACAGGATCTTTTCCCGGCCATTCACGAACAGTAAGTTCTGGATTGTCCAGCAACGCGGTTTTTGTTCCTACCATGATGGCCATTTCCTCGCTTCTCCATTTGTGAACCAGTTTCTTTGAAAAAGCATTCGTGATCCATCGGTTGTCCTGTCCCGGATTCTTTGGAGCAATAAATCCATCCTGACTACGGGCATATTTCAGAATGACATAGGGCCGGTGTTCCGTATGAAACAGGAGAAACCGGCGATTGAGTTCTGCAGATTCTTTTTCACAAATACCTGTTGCAACTTCAATTCCGGCGGCAGTCAGTTTACGAATGCCTTCGCCATTCACCAGCGAAAATGGGTCCTTCATTGCAATGACAACCTTTTTTATTTTGTGATGAATGATAAGATCTGAACAGGGAGGTGTTTTGCCATGATGAGAGCAGGGCTCCAGGTTTACATAGAGCGTGGATTCCGAAAGCGTGGATTCGGCATGGTTTTCCAAAGCGTGCTGTAGCGCATTAACTTCCGCATGGGGGCCACCGAATTGCTGATGATATCCTTCACCTGTGATTTTTCCACCGTGTACCAGGACAGCACCGACCAGTGGATTCGGAGCTACTTTTCCCAATCCGTTTTCTGCCAGTTCAAGGCATCGGAACATGTATTTTTCTTCTTCTGTCACTGCTGCGAAAGTAGTTAATTTGACAGTATTCTTTCCTACATCCCTTGCAATTTGAATCGGATGACTATTTTTGAACATTCCATGAAAGTAAAAGACATCCTTCGTAAATTTCGTGAAGACCTTGCTGAACAGTATGCTGTACAGGAACTGGAGCAGGTTATTTTTCTTGTCTTTGAATCGGAACTGCAGTTCAAAAGAACAGATCTTGTGCTTCAGGCTGAACGCAAGCTCCACATTTCGGAATCGCTGCGCCTGAATGAACTGTTGGGTCTACTTGAACAGGGAATGCCGGTGCAATACGCATTGGGACATGCATGGTTTGATGGAATGAAATTTCATGTGAACAGTGATGTCCTTATCCCCAGGCAGGAAACAGAAGAACTCGTTGAATGGATACACGCTTCGTGGTTAGCAACAGCAGCAGTTCCCGCAGGCAGATGCTTGGATATTGGTACCGGAAGCGGTTGCATTGCAATCAGTTTGAAAAAAAGAATGCCGGAACTGTCGATCACCGGATTGGATATTTCTGATGCTGCCCTGGCAATTGCATTGGGAAATGCAAAGGATCGCGGAGCTGATATCAACTGGATGAAAGCAGACATTCTGAACTGGGAACAACTCAGTCCTGATTCTCCCTTGTTGAATGAAATCGGATTTGATCTCATTGTCAGTAATCCACCATATGTTTTACTTCAGGAGAAATTCCGCATGGAACCGAAAGTAAAAGAATATGAACCGCATTCCGCACTGTTTGTTCCCGATGAGGACCCGATGATTTTTTACAGGAAAATTGCAGACTTCGCAATGCGTACATTGAAAACAGGCGCTTATCTTTACTTTGAAATTAATGAGGCAAAAGGAGAAGAAGCGATACTCCTGATGAACCAAGCCGGATTCACTGACATTGAATGCCGGAAAGATATAAATGGAAAGGACCGGATGGTGCGGGGAAGGAAAGCCTGAAAAAAGGCGGGCT
>DAORHY010000136.1:0-9121 GCA_035438225.1 Bacteroidia bacterium | reverse complement strand
CGTTCAGAATATCGTCATCGTGATCGTCAACATTCGTAAACGAATGGTGAATGACATTGTGTTTAATATTCCAAAGGAAAGAACTTGCTCCAAGCATATTGAGACTCAGTGCAGCCAATTTGTTTACCAGTGGTTTTTTTGACAAGCTGCCGTGAGCTCCATCGTGCATGATGTTAAAGCCGATTAAAGCAGTAACCAGTCCCAAAACAATGCATGCCAATAAAGACCATGCGCCGGGAAGGATGTGAAATGCAAGTACGGGATAGATTCCAAGGAACAGTGTCATGAGTACAATGACTTTGACCAAACTGCGGTAATCCCCATGCGTACTGATACGTTTTTCCTGGAAGTAATTATTTACACGGTGTTTTAGATCACTGTAAAACGCAGAACTGTTACCGCTGAATTTAATTGTTGACATGTTTTTTAATTGGTTTTGAATCTCTGAATTCAATTGGTTGATGATTCCGGCGGCATGAATAGGTTTAGTTCTTCATGAACACCGGCACGTTCATCCGGACGGAATTGCAAGTATAATTAATCGCAGTGAACAACAAAAGTGCCCCGGTACTAAGTAATTGACGTGTTGTTGTTCAATAATTGAGGCAATCCTGATTTTCAGGAGGAATGGTCCCTTTTGTTACCAGGAAGATTTGTATTTCTTTTTTTTGCCCTCTGTCTGATTGACAGGTTTTTCTCCCCAACCTTTTTTATCCTTTTTTTCAAAATGATCACGGGTTTCTTTCTTGTAATCCCTTTTGAAATCTTTTTTATAGTCTTTTTTGAATTCTTTTTTGTTGTCCTTTTCACCGGAGCGGTCAACGCGAACTTTTCTGCCGTTGTAGAATTCTCCGTCAAATGCATTCAACGTGATTTCGAGCGAATCTTCGTCTTCAAATTCAATGAAAGAATACACCGGCTTCATGTCAATCTTACCGACTTTTGTTTTGTCGAGATTGGTGCCGTCCAGAAGGTAACCAAGCATACTTCCTTTGTCAAAACCATCGGCAGTTCCGAGGTTGATGAACATGCGCGGCCCTGCGTTACGGTATCGCTCCTGTGTCGATTTGCCCGGGTGTGCAAGATCTACGTTGATATCCGGAGCATTTCTGTAATCATCGAGGAAGCGGCTGAATTCAAGGCTAACAATCCGTCTGATCAGGTCTTCCTTGCTGAGGTCTTCAAGCTCTGCAAAAACCGGACCCATGAATTTCTCAATGGCCTTTTCGTTGACCTTCACATCCCGGATCTTTTTCACGAAATGCAACAGTTGTTGTTCACCGATATCCCCGGCGTCCGGAACTTTGGACAAATGAAATTTACGGTTGATTTTCTTTTCGATCTGGCGGATTTTGTCTTTCTCGCGGATGTTTACCAAGGCGATGGAGATACCGGATTTTCCTGCACGGGCTGTGCGCCCACTGCGGTGTGTGTAATTTTCTACTTCATCCGGAAGGTGATAATGAATCACGTGGGTAATATCCCGAACATCAATTCCGCGTGCGGCTACATCGGTTGCCACCAGGACCTGAAGATTTCGGTTCCGGTAACGGGCCATTACTTTGTCGCGTTGCTGCTGACTCAGATCACCGTGTAAAGAATCGGCATTGTAACCGTCTTTCACCAGATTTTCAGCGATGCGTTGGGTGTCGAGTTTTGTCCTGCAAAAAACAACACCAAAAATTTCAGGAGTAGAATCCAGAATGCGCTTTAATGCATTGTAACGGTCACGTTCATGAACAACATAATAATGGTGCTCAATATTGTCTGCTCCGGAGTTTTGTTTTCCTACAGTAAGTTCCTTCGGATTCTTCATGTAATTTGAAGAAATCCGTTTTACTTCTGCCGGCATTGTTGCCGAAAACAACCAAACATTTTTTTCAGCAGGAGTGTTGGAAAGGATATCATCGATATCTTCCTGGAAGCCCATGTTCAGCATTTCGTCTGCTTCATCGAGAACGACATAGCGGACAGTTTGCAGCACAACGGCTTTGCGTGTGATCAGATCGATGAGCCTTCCGGGTGTCGCAACGACAATTTGCGCACCACGTTTAATCTGGCGGATCTGGGTGGAAATACTTGCACCTCCGTACACAGCAACGATATTTGCTCCGGAGGTAAATTTGGAATAACGAACCAGGTCATCCGTAATTTGAACACAAAGCTCACGCGTTGGAGCAAGAATAAGGGCCTGAGTGTCCCTGGAATTAAAATCCACCTTTTCAATGAGTGGCAAACCGAAGGCAGCCGTTTTGCCGGTGCCGGTTTGTGCGAGTCCAATAAAGTCAGAATGATCAGCTAAAAGGAGGGGAATGGCTTGTTCTTGAATCGGAGTAGGCTGCTGAAAACCGAGTGCTTCAATAGCCTTTAGCACCTTTTCGCCCAGCCCCAATTCGGGGAATGATAACATGATAAGTATTTAGAAATTAAGCTGCAAAGGTACACCAAATCCGGACGTTTTCCTTGTGAATTCGTCAATTAAATCGAAAAAGGGCTAAAAAAGAATAAAAACATCACTCGGATGTTCTTTATCATCTCATTTGTATTCCGATGTATAATACATTCCCCCGGAAGGGATCAAACAAGGTACATGACTTCCTTCACTGCTTTGATCACCCTGGCCGGATTCGGTAAATAAGCTTCAATAAGAGTAGGTGCATACGGAAGCGGAACATCGCCACCCATCACACGAACAACAGGGGCATCCAGATAATCGAATGCTTTTTTCTGCACCATGAACGCGATTTCACTGGCTATCGATGCCAATGGCCAGGATTCTTCAACAACGACAAGCCTGTTTGTCTTCTTCACTGATTCAATTACAGTGTTATAATCGATCGGCCGCACACTTCTCAGATCAATAACTTCTGCATTAATATTGTCTTTGGCGAGTTCTTCGGCAGCTTTAAGGGCTATTTTCATCATTTTCCCGAAAGAAACAATGGTGACATCTGTACCCGGGCGTTTAACGTCAGCGATGCCAATCGGAATGAGGTATTCTCCATCCGGAATCATTCCTTTTTCTCCGTACATCTGTTCGCTTTCCATGAAAATAACAGGGTCATTGTCACGAATGGATGATTTGAGCAATCCTTTTGCATCGGCAGGATTTGAAGGGACAACAACTTTCAGACCCGGGCAATTGGCATACCAGCTTTCAAAAGCCTGTGAGTGTTGTGAGCTTAGCATTCCTGCGGAAGCGGTGGGGCCGCGGAATACAATCGGAACTGTATACTGTCCGCCACTCATGCTCATCATCTTTGCAGCAGAATTGATCACCTGGTCAATGGCAACAAGAGAGAAATTGAAAGTCATGAATTCTATAATGGGTCGCAAGCCATTCATTGCTGCACCCACACCGATCCCTGCAAAACCCAATTCTGCAATGGGAGTGTCGATCACCCGCTTCGGTCCGAATTCATCGAGCATTCCCTGGCTTACCTTATACGCTCCATTGTACTGAGCGACTTCCTCGCCCATCAAAAAAACGCGCTCGTCACGACGCATTTCTTCTGTCATGGCTTCACGAAGGGCTTCACGAAATTGAACTTCTCTCATATGAATTGGTCGTTTCTTCTGTGGTAATTTTCAGAATTTAATCTACCGTTTAATCTGTCCTGAATTTACAGGGCTGCAAAGGTAGAAAATTCCCGTTCATTCTTCTTCATCCACATCTCCTTGGAGTTGCTTCAGTGCTCCCTCTAACTCATTGAAGGTGTGTTGATTCTTTTGAATATGGGCGAGGGCCATCCCTTTTTCGTAAACCTTCAATGCTGCTTCCGGCATACCGCAGCATTCGTGTACTTTTCCAAGCTGATAATATGCTGCAAGGTAGTCCGGATCTTTTTCAGTGATTTCGGCAAGCATTCGTTGCGCTTCCGTGTAGTCATTTAAACGAATGTATTCCAACGACAAAGCATAGGAAATAAAGGAGTCGTCCGGGTCTTCCTGAAGGTATCTTTTCAGTAATTCTATTCTGTCCATTACAGGTTATAAACAAGGTAAAATAGGGTGGATAATTTCTTTATCTTCGCGCCAAATTCGATAAAATTGGTACCGGCGAAGATACAAAGACTGAAATTTCTGAAGAACACATTCCCGGAATCGTTTTCTGGGAATGCCTTGCATTTCCGTTTTCCCATTCAGAAATTCATGGATCAACATTCGTTTTGTATTGCTTCCCGTAAAAATAACTAATCCGTTCTGCTCATGAAGATATTGGTTTGTATTGCAAATGTTCCTGACACAACAGCAAAAATTAATTTCAGTCCCGACAACAAGGAATTTGTGACTGCCGGTGTCACCTTTATCCTGAATCCATACGATGAGATCGCACTTTCCAAAGCGGTAGACCTTACTGCAGGCGGAGGCTCCGTTACTGTCATCAACGTTGGTGATGCGTCCACCGAGCCGACTATCCGCAAAGCTTTGGCTATCGGAGCTACCGATGCTGTCCGGGTGAATGCAAAACCGCGTGATGGATATTTTGTGGCCCGGCAGATCGCAGACTATGTGAAAAAGAATCCATTCGATCTCATTTTGTGCGGACGTGAATCCAGCGATTCCAATGGTTCCTCTGTTCCGGTGATGATCGCTGAACTTCTCGATATACCCTGCGTGCTGTTTGCAAAAAGCCTGTCCATAGAGGGAACTACAGCAACATTGGAGCAGGAAATCGAAGGCGGAAAAGAAATTTTATCTGCTCCGCTTCCCCTTGTTGCAGGTGCATCGGAAGGAATGGCGGACTGGAAAATTCCGAACATGCGGGGTATTATGTCTGCTCGGACAAAACCATTGCAGGTCATTGAACCCCTGGATGTTCCCCTGCACACTTCCGTGCAGAGTTACGATAAACCCGTTCCCAGGAGTTCTGTCAAATTGATTGCTGCTGAAGATGCCGCTAAACTTTTTGAAATGCTCCGGGAGGAGAAAAAGGTAATCTGATCAGACAGGTTCCTGCTAAGAAAAGATTTCACAACAAAAGAATCAGACATGTCAGTTCTCGTTTACATTGAAAATGTCCAGGGGAAATTTAAAAAATCCACCTTCGAAGTAATTTCATTTGCAGCTGCGATTGCGCAAAAACAAAATCTTCCGCTTGTGGCGCTGTCCATCGGCGATGTTTCGGATGATGAACTTAGCAAAGCCGGAAAATACGGCGCTGCAAAAGTATTGAAAGCCGGCGGCGATCAACTGAAGACAATGAATGTGCAGCCATATGCGACCATTATTGCACAAGCAGCAAAGGCTGAGAATGCCAAAATCGTTGTGATGTCGGCAAGTTTTTCCGGAAAGGGAATTGCACCGCGTGTGGCGATAAAACTGGATGCCGGTCTTGCCGATAACGTCATTGATTTGCCTTCAATGGATGGGAAGTTCACAGTGAAGAAAGGTGCGTTTTCCGGGAAAGCATTTGCATTCGTTGACATTACTTCGGATGTGAAAGTCATCAGCATGATTCCGAATTCATACAAGGTTGCAGAATCACCGGTCTCCTCCGCCATCACCACTTTTGATGTGCAATTGGGAGCGAAAGATCTCGTTGTTACCATCAAAGAAACGATACGGTCAACCGATAAAGTTTCCCTGCCGGATGCCGAATTGGTTGTCTCTGCGGGACGGGGCATGAAAGGCCCTGAAAACTGGGGAATGATTGAAGAGCTTGCGAATGTGCTCGGTGCAGCTACTGCCTGCAGTAAACCCGTATCGGATGCCGGCTGGCGTCCGCATTCGGAACACGTGGGACAAACAGGTATTGCCATCAGTCCGAATCTGTACATTGCCATCGGAATCTCAGGCGCCATTCAGCACCTCGCCGGGGTGAGCAGTTCCAAAGTGATTGTTGTCGTCAATAAAGATCCGGAGGCCCCGTTCTTTAAAGCTGCAGATTATGGAATCGTCGGCGATGCTTTCGAAGTAGTGCCCAGGCTGATTGAAGCTGCAAAATCATTTAAGTCAAGTCAAAACGGTTAAAAAAATAGCATGCGAATCAATATTTTTTTATTTTCGATAAATAAAAGGAAATAGGTCGAATGCCAGGTTCCCGGAATTGAATATGAAAAAGATTAAACTTGAAATTATCGGCCTCACTTACAGCCAGACTCAGTCCGGTGCGTATGCACTCGTTCTTGGTGAAGAAAAGGGGAAACGCAGACTGCCTGTCATTATTGGTGCATTTGAAGCCCAGGCAATTGCTATTGAACTTGAAAACATGACACCGACAAGGCCACTGACGCATGACTTGTTTAAAACTTTTGCCCAAGCGTTCAATATCGTAGTAGAGGAAGTCATTATTTTCAATCTTCTGGAAGGTGTGTTTTTTGCCAAACTTGTGTGCAGGGATAGCGAAAATAAAAAAGCAGAAATTGAATCACGCACCAGTGACGCCATTGCAATTGCTGTGAGATTCGGTTGCCCCATCTATACCTACGAATTTATCCTTTCTTCAGCTGGCGTTGTGTTGGAAGAAAACACACCAATCGAAGGGATCGAGGAGCATGTCGAGAAGCAGGTTCCGACTTCCGCCACGAAACTGTCGGAGAATGAACTTTCCACAGCAAGTACAGATGAACTGAAAGAAATGCTCAAAAAAGCCCTCGATGAGGAAGCTTACGAACGCGCTTCCCGCATCCGTGATGAATTGAACAAGCGGAAGAGCAATTAATTTTTTTTTCGGGTAATGTTTTAGTGTGCAACCTGTGCCAACTGCCGGGGGTCATGCTTGTGTTTAAAGAATACTGCGAAGAGTACAGCCACGATGAATGCATACACTGCAAAGCTGATCCAAATGTTTTGCCAGTCTTTTGTTCCGCCGTCTTGTGTGAAGTAGGTATCAATGGCGAAGCCACTCACTTTGCTGCCCAGATAAGCACCTACACCATTTGTCATCATCATGAACAATCCTTGTGCACTCGAACGAATGGACGAGTCTGTATTGGTTTCGATGAATAGTGAACCGGAAATATTGAAGAAGTCGAAAGCCATTCCATACACGATGCACGACAGAATAATCATCCACAAACCTTCGGCTGGATTTCCAAAGCCGAATAGCCCGAAACGTAAGACCCAGGCCAACATTGAAAAAAGCATCACTTTCTTAATTCCGAATTTTTTTAGAAAGAAAGGAATGGTGAGAATAAACAGGGTCTCTGAAATCTGGGAAATAGACATGATAATCGTCGAGTATTTCACGACAAGCGAATTAGCGTATTCCGGGACGCGTTTGAAATCGTCCAGGAATGAGTCGCCGTACATGTTGGTCAATTGCAAAGCGGCACCTAAAAACATGGAGAAGATAAAGAACAAGGCCATCTTGTAATTGGTAAATAACTTGAATGCGCTCAGCCCTAATTGTTCCAAAAAAGAAGAGTCTTTGGTAATTCTTTTTTGTGGAGGACATTTCGGTAGTGTGAATGCATAGATACCCAACACAATTGCTGCAACAGCTCCGATAATAAACTGGTTTGCATTCGCTTTGCTTCCAGTTAAATTGGTAGTCCACATTGCGACAATAAAGCCAATCGTCCCCCACACACGAATGGGAGGGAAGACCTTCACAACATCATACTTGTTGTCTTTTAAAATGGTGTAGGCAATTGAATTCGACAGGGAAATTGTTGGCATATAACAGATCATGGCGCCGAAAATAACGTAGTACAAAGTCTCCGGATCGTTTACGCTGGGCACATAAAACAAGATCAATCCGTAGATGATTTGAAGGGTACCATAAAGTCGTTCTGCATTCATCCATTTGTCTGCAATAATTCCGGTAATCGTAGGCATGAACAGTGAAGACAATGCAAGTGTCGAAAA
The DNA here is from genome assembly GCA_035438225.1 of Bacteroidia bacterium. Lineage (GTDB taxonomy): Bacteria > Bacteroidota > Bacteroidia > AKYH767-A > 2013-40CM-41-45 > JADKJP01. The sequence continues at coordinate 1,309 of DAORHY010000136.1, read as the reverse complement.
AATGGCTCCAAACTGAGCGCCTGTCCACCCTTTTGCATTAAAACAATAAGTGCCAATGGTGATGAGCCAGGCACCCCAAACGAAAAACTGGAAGAAACTCAGAATTGTCAGACGAAATTTGATACCCATATTCGCTCTTTTATTTTAACAGAGAATAACTAATCGATTCAATAATTTTCGAATTCGCCAGCCGGAAACGGTCAGGTACATTTTCGGTTCGAAAGATAGTTTAAATGACGAATAAACATAAAATCTTTTGCTTTTACACCGCTCCGGTGCTGAATCGTTGAAATGTTGGGGTCTTTTCTCATTAATCCACCTTGCACGGCGGAAATTTCCTCTAAATTTGTAGAATTAAGAGTTACTGTTCATGAAACAATACCACGATCTTCTTCGCCATGTGATGGAACATGGAACAGATAAAAGCGACCGTACAGGAACCGGTACCCGTAGTGTTTTTGGATACCAGATGCGTTTTAATTTGCAGCAAGGGTTTCCTCTCCTCACTACGAAAAAACTTCACACCAAATCAATCTTTCATGAACTCCTCTGGTTTTTGAAAGGAGAAACCAATACGCGTTACCTGAAGGAAAACGGAGTTTCGATTTGGGATGAATGGGCAGATGAAAATGGTAATCTCGGACCTGTTTACGGTTCCCAATGGCGCAGCTGGCCAACCCCTGACGGTAGCCATATCGACCAGATCACCCAGGTGATTGAACAGATAAAAAAGACACCGGATTCGAGACGGTTAATTGTCAGCGCATGGAATGTTGCGGAGATCAATAAAATGAAATTACCACCCTGTCACGCATTTTTTCAATTCTATGTGAGCGAAGGGAAATTATCCTGCCAGCTCTACCAGCGCAGCGCCGATATTTTTCTTGGTGTTCCGTTCAACATCGCATCCTATGCTGCACTCACCCTGATGGTTGCACAGGTCTGTGATCTTCAGCCCGGTGATTTTGTGCATACTTTTGGCGATGCACATATTTATTCAAACCACTTTGAACAGGTTGCATTACAGTTGTCGCGTGACTTCCGGCCCCTCCCGCAACTGAAGCTAAATCCTGCAATAAAAAATATATTTGATTTTAAATTTGATGATATGGCAGTGGAAAATTACGATCCGCATCCGCACATTAAAGCGGCAGTTGCTGTATGAGTGTCACAAATAATTTCTCCGGATAATTTTTAGTCGTTTCAAAATGCTGATTTCAATCATAGTCGCCCTCTCGGAAAACAATGTGGTAGGCGTGAACAATCAACTCCCCTGGAAGCTTTCTGCCGATTTAAAACGTGTGAAAGG
>DAORHY010000135.1:0-9124 GCA_035438225.1 Bacteroidia bacterium | reverse complement strand
AGGAGGCTGAGAAAGATGGCCAGAAACAGCCGGGTGAACAGGCGGATTCTCATCGGTAGCAGCGGCCAGGGCTCCGGGATGGGGTGAACGGCGCGCCGGGGCCGGCGCGCCGTAAGGGCTTACTGCGGCTGGCCAGGACCCTGGTTGCCCGGACCTGGGCCGCGGCGGCGCGGCGGGGTAGTGTATTCGGCTTCGGAAAATACACTTTTTCCCCAGCTTCGCGCTCTCGTTGATGGCGAACGGGATGTGATTGCCAACCTGGCAAACATTGTTGCGGCAGTGAATGCGGCTTTCGGATTCTTGTGGATAGGATTTTACTTTGTGAAGTCAGCCAACGGGATGGATGAACTGGTGCTCGGCCCTTTCCAGGGGCCCGTTGCCTGCACACGAATCGGATATGGTAAAGGTGTCTGTGGCGCTGCCTGGCAGGGAGAGAAAACAATCGTTGTCCCGGATGTGGATAAGTTTCCCGGGCACATCTCCTGCAGCAGCTTGTCCCGTTCCGAAATTGTTGTTCCTGTTTTTATAAACGGTAAAGTAGCCGGTGTTCTCGACGTGGACAGTACCGAACCGGCGAATTTTGATGATGACGATGTTATGGGCCTGGAAGAAATCGGGCGAATTATTTCCGGCATTTTATGAGTAAACTACTCCGCTTCTTGTTTGGGATTATTGCAGGCCTGAGTTTTTTTGGTTGCGCCATTCAGGTTCCGCCGGGCGGTGGCGACAAGGACATTGCACCACCTGTCATCGAGAAAATGATCCCGGAGAATTATTCTACCGGCTTTACGGGTCATGATATTGTTATTCGCTTTGATGAGTTCATCGTACTGAAAGATATCCAGTCCCAGCTGCTTGTGTCTCCTCCTTTGGCGAATCCTCCGGAAACCAAGGTGAGGAAGAAAACATTGTTCATCCATTTTGAGGATACGCTGCGGGAACACTCAACGTACACATTCAATTTCGGGAACGCAATTGTCGATAATAACGAAGGCAATGTGCTTGAAAATTTTCAATATGTTCTGTCCACCGGCGATGTGATCGACTCCCTGGAAATTAAAGGTAAGGCGGAATTTGCGTTTGACCATAAAACCGAAAAAGGCATTCTGGTGATGCTGTACAGGCAGGAGGATGATTCGGTTGTCTTCAGAGAACGGCCGCTTTATTTTGCGAAGACAAATGATGCCGGAATTTTTCATGTGAAAAATATTGCACCCGGCTCCTATAAGGTATTTGCACTCAAATATACCGGCACGGATTATCAATACTCGTCGACAGGCGAAAGCATTGCCTTTCCGGACAGCCTGGTTCCTGCGGGGAGCGATGATGTGCGGCTTTATTTGTTCAGCGAGAAACCGAAATTTCAACTGACCCGGAGTTATTCAGAATTTGCTGGAAAAGCAGTCATCGCTGCAAACGGCGCTCTGGATACTGTTCCCATTGCATGGCTCAGCGATACAGCTAAACTGAATATTCATGCCATGCTGTATTCAGTTAAAAAAGATACCCTGACGATCTGGTACAAAAACATTGTTGCAGACACACTTCAGTTTGCCCTGAAGCAGGGTCTGAAAACGGATACGATCACACTTCGCCTGTTTAAGTTTGAAGGAAAACAGAATCCCCGCCAGCCATTTAAGTTGACGGCAGATATTGCCGTCAGCATGGTTCAACCGCAGGACCTGAATCTTCCGTTAAATATTCTGTTCAACCACCCGGTGAAGGTGATGGATTCTTCCGCCATTCGCCTCATGACAGACAGCCTGCAGGTGAATCCGCTCAACATTTCTTTTGCGGATACTATCCAAAGACAATTGATTCTCGGAACCGAATGGAAAGAAGGGAAATCTTATCATTTGTTCATTCCTGCCGGTGCCATTGAAGATCTTTACGGACTGAAAAATGACACGATCCTTCTTGATTTCAGAACCCGTGAAATTGTCGATTATGGAACGGTCGCTGTACATTACACAGGCAACCCGGGTGCTGCTCCGGATATTTTGCAACTCATCGATGCGAAGGACCAGGTCATTCGCGAAGCGGTTGTTGAGGCAGACTCCGTACTGGAGTTTAACTACCTGCTCCCCGGAAGTTACCGCTTGAAATCAATCGCTGATGAAAACCGTAACGGAATATGGGACACGGGTAATTACCTAAAAAAAATTCAACCTGAAGTTGTGAGGTATTATCCGGAAGCGATTATGGTGAGGGCAAATTGGGATGTGGATGTGAAATGGAATACAGGGAATTGATGCCGGATGATCTTTGCCGAATATTTTCTCTCCGTGGATACCAAACGTATTTAAATAGCTGAGATGGAATGAGCGATCGTACTAAACCGGTTGAAGGATTCCATTCAATTTTTACCGGTAGCCTGTGTTGATTTGTAAATTTTTCTTGACGTTAGTTCAATTAATAAACAGATTGAGAATTGTATATTGAGTCAATAAAGGAGAATGATAATGAAAACCGGTAAAAAGTTAAATATGATCGTACAACTCTTTTTTTCTTTTCTCAAAAAAAGCAGGCTGGGAGTTGCAGTACTTGTTTTTATCGGGGCAATGGCTTTCTCCGGTTGCAAAGTTGGCCGGTTCGTTTGGTACAATTTTTCCGACATCACGGATCACAGGATTTTTCCCAGCCGTCCATTGCATCAATCAGCTCAGCCGTTTCGTTTCGTCGAAGCGATGCAGAATGAAGCGGTTGAACAACGGATCATTATCGAAAATTATGCCCACGAAAAGCTGGGACTGAAGTATTTCCTTGAAAAATCACCGACCGTTGCATTCCTGGTGATCCGGAATGACAGTCTGCTGTACGAACGTTATTTCCGCGACTATGAAGCGGGTTCTACGGTTGCTTCCTTTTCCATGGCTAAATCCTATGTTTCTGCACTTGTCGGTATCGCGATTGCAGAAGGGAAAATCAAAAGCGAAGACGATCTTGTCATCAATTACATTACAGAGCTAAAAGGAAAAAAAGGCTGGGATAAGGTGACCGTCCATCACCTTCTGCAAATGTCGTCCGGCGTTAAGTTTGGGGAGGGATACAATACGCCTTTTAGTGGAGCGGCATCCTTTTATTACGGAAGGACTTTGCGGAGCAGCCTTGCGCATTTAAAAATAGAAAAAGAGCCGATGGCAGGCTTCGATTACAAGAGTGTGAACACGGAATTACTCGGACTGGTTCTTGAACGCGCTACCGGAAAGCACCTCACGGAATACCTCGATGAAAAAATATGGCAACCCCTGGGAGCAGAATATGACGGAAGCTGGAGCATCGATAAAAAAAATAACGGTCTCGAAAAAGCGTTTTGTTGTATCAATGCGAAAGCACGCGACTTTGCGAAGTTCGGTAGATTGTACCTCAACACAGGCAACTGGAACGGAGTGCAGGTTGTCCCGGCTGAATGGGTACAGAAGAGTCTGGCTGTGAATACGGAACCGGGAACTGCCTGGTATTACAATCGTCAGTGGTGGCTGGGGTCAAAAGAAGACGGTGATTTTTCTGCCGTCGGTCACCTTGGACAATATATTTATGTGTACCCGAAGAAAAACCTGGTCATTGTGCGCCTTGGCGAGAGCCGGGCGAAAGAAGATTGGATTCATATTCTGCGGCAGGTTGCAAAACAGTTTTAAAGGGCCTTTGCCTGTTGGTCAGAAGACAACTTCACCATCAGTTTGCTGAGTACCCTTTGTCATTCGCTGCCCTCCGAGAATTAGTTGAGGAAATGTTCAGTACTAATTTATTTTAATAAGCGACCGCCATGAATGCCCCCATCAAACGTCATCCTGCTCTGATTCCATTGTCTCACGATCATCAAACCGGTTTGTTGCTGGCGATGATACTTAAAAAAGATACACCCCAATACCGCGGTATGCCGGGCACAACAGAAGGCAAGCTGAAATTATTGCAGCAACGTTTTCAGGACGAACTCAAGCCGCATTTCGATAAAGAAGAGAATATACTTTTCCCGATGATCACCGGCCGCAATGAAGAGATCGATGTGTTGATTGATGAATTGATCGGCGAACACAATACACTTTCCTTACTGATCGGAGAAGCAAAACCGGGCCCGACGCTGTATGACGACATCGACAGGATCGGAAATCTCCTGGACAATCATATCCGTAAGGAGGAACGTCGTTTGTTCCAGCTGGTGCAGGTTAATTTTTCGGAGGAGGAGCTTGTCGAAATCGGCAGCAGTCTGGTGAATGAGAGCAGGTAATTTTTTTAATGGGCTCTCCTGATTTTGCCCGGCTTGTTTTTCAATCGGAAACGGAAAGGTTGCTCTCCGTAATTTTCTCAGAAACGGGATCAACCCAAATCAGCGGATAAGTATTTTCTCCTGTCGAATTGATTCCGGTGTTTTCAATTCAATCATGTACATACCGGAAGGGAGGTTGCCGGAATTGACAATAAAACTGCGTTCACCCTGGATGGTTCCGCGGTAGATCGACAAGACAGTTTGTCCTAACATGTTTTTAATTTCCAGGGAACAGGTTGTGCTGTAGTCGGTTTTCACCGGCACAACAAAAACATCGCGTGATGGATTCGGGTAAGCTGCGCCAAGGTACACAGTAGTGCTTTTTGGAAAGGTTGAGATTCCTGTGTTCAGCAGCACATTGAATTTCCAGTAACCTGCAGGGGCAGGCAGCGGGCGGACCTGGTGCTTTCCGGAAACAGAATTTCCTTCAACATAATAATATACTGTCGTCCCGACTGCCTGAGCCGGGATTGTTCCGCTCCAGGTATTGTTGCCCGGGTTGCTCAAATTCATAGAGGTTGCAATATAAGGTTGAAGAGTATCGGTCCTGTAATAAATGCTTGCATTGGCTATCCCGGAACGGTGCTGAATGCGTGCATTCACAGTGTAATCCAGCGAGGAATTGTAGGTGTCACGGAGCGGTTGATGTACGATCAGCAAAGGATCTGCTGCAGAAACTTCTTTTGTAATGCAGTGAATGGCCCCCAGGTTTGGAATAATTGAATTGCAATTGATGCCCACCACACGGTAGCCGGGCATTGCTTCTCTCCAGATACGGATGGCCGTAGTGTCGTATTGTTCATCATACGTTGGTAGCAAAACTGTTTTGTTTACAAAAACGGCATTGGCATACGTCCTGTAATCTCCTCCGAGGTTGGGATAAAGGCCATTGGCATCCGGAGGCATGGGAATACGGATGACTTTATAAGGTGTGCCAAAGGGAGAATTGTATGTATTCAGAACGGTCTGAAGATTGCTTTCTATTACCGGACCGTCGGCAACACCAGTTGGGTACTCACCCACCAGGATCGTTTCTTCATCGAGCAGTTTCATGTGCATGTCGATATGATGGATGTCATCGTAGGGCAGAACATTCATTTTGATGTACCGGTTAATTCCCATAAACCGGTTCATGATGGTGTCAATTTCTGCAATCGTATGATTTGGGTTTTCGTTTACGATGAGGTTGGAAGAAAATCCTGTTCCCAGTCCGTCGGCCATAAAATTTCCACCCGTATGGATGAGGTCAGTAGGGGAAACAGTTGTCTGGTACATGGGCAACCCGGTGTAGCGTTGAATGGAAGCATTCACAGTATCGTCTTTTGGCCGCGGGCGGTTGTAAATCCAGTCGATGAGTGAAAGGGAATCAACGTCATTGGAATAAATATTCCATGGACCGTAATCCCTGCACCAGATGGTGTTGAAAGGGGCAAGGATATAATGCACGCGGTTTAACGGCACATTGTTGAGGGTAAGATAATTGATGACGGCAACGGAATCACTGCAAATGATGTACACCTCTGTTTCATCCTGCCCGTAACGGACGATTTCTTTCAGAATAACCGGAAACGAAACCCAGGCAACGATGAGGGCATCAATTTCTTCCCATTCGGCGGAGGCCCTCACCGGACCGGAAGGTGGAATGGTAATTCCGTCGGTTCTGTATTGTGATACCTTTCGCAGGTAATCCGGCATACCGGATTTTTCTGATTCAGTAATTCTGTGGAATGAAGCCTGTGGAAAAGCCAGGCAGGGGATCAACCCCAATAATACCAGGAGTATATTTTTTTTCATGCGTCGGATTGCAATCGGGTTACACAATGGACATGCTGTTCAGGAGATTTCAGAACAGTTCATGGATGGATTTCAAAGTCGTCAGCATCGTCACCAAAGGCAAATTGTTTGCGGTAATCTGCGAGCGAATCCAGGTTCAGTGTGACGGTTTCTGTTTTTTCTTTTGATGCTTCGAAATGACTCAGGGAATTCCCAAGGAAATCAACAATAGCCGATTCACCGGTATGCTGCATATTATTTCCGTCCGCTCCGGTACGATTCAGGCCGGCGACATAACATTGGTTCTCTATTGCACGCGCCGGCAGCAACTGTTTCCAGGCCTGGATTCTTCGCTCCGGCCAGTTGGCCACGTACAGCAGGAGGTCGAAATCAAAACCTTTCTTTCTTCTGGACCAGACAGGAAAACGCAGATCATAACAAATTAAAGGGTAGATTTTCCAGCCTTTCCATGACATAATCCATTGGTGTGTTCCCTGTGTATACTTTTTTTCTTCTTTGGCAAGACGGAACAAATGTCTTTTGTCATAATGATTAAAAGATCCGTCAGGACGCATCCAGATCAGGCGGTTGTAATATTTTTTATCTTCTTCAATAATCAGGCTTCCGGTTACTACCGCTTGTTTCTGAAAAGCCATCCTCCGCATCCACTGTACCGTAACACCATCCATCGCTTCAGCATTTTCCGGGGCATTCATGGTAAAACCGGTGCTGAACATTTCCGGGAGCAGGATCAGGTCCGTTGCTCCTTCAATGTCATTGATTTTTTGTGTGAACATTTCCACATTCTTTTCCGCAGACTCCCAATGCAACCCGGTTTGAATCAATGTTACGCGCAGGTTTGGAGATACTGTGTTCGGCATGTGTTGTGAATAGGATACAGGTTAATTCCCCAACTTCCAACAGGAGAAGATCTGAAAAATGAAGGTTTTCATACACAAGGTACAAAAAAATGTTCCTCCTTTTATCTCTGAAACGGGAATGCTTTTTCTTTAGAGTAAGGAACGATTTCAGAATTCCGGAAATTCTCCGGAGCTTTCTGCCTTTGCCTGATCAGGGATTGTTTCCATCCTGTTCGCACGATGATGGAGGAGGCACCATCAAATTTCTTTAAACTTTTCTCAGTCTTTCCGCAGCAATTTCAAGTGTCTCGTTGGTTTTTGCAAAACAAAAACGAAGGAGCTTGTTGTCGATGGGTTCATGATAAAAGGATGAAATCGGAATAGAAGCCACTTTGTGTTGTTTGGTCAGACGTACCGCAAAATCGGAATCTTTTTCACGGGTGATAGCGCTATAATCGAGTAGCTGGAAATAAGATCCGGCGGCAGGTTTGAATTTAAACCGGGAGCCTTTGATCAGGCTCAGGAAATAATCGCGTTTCTCCTGGAAAAATTTTGGCAGTTCAAGATAATTCCTGTTTTCCATAAAGTCGGCAAGCGCGTATTGTATCGGTGTATTGCTGCTGAAGACCACAAACTGGTGTATCCTCCTGAATTCTGTCATTAGTTTTTCAGGAGCCAGGCAATAACCCATTTTCCATCCGGTTGTGTGATAGGTTTTGCCGAAAGAAAACACAACGAAACTGCGTTCTGCCAGTTTGGGATAGCGCATGACACTTTCGTGTTGCAGTCCGTCAAAAAGGATGTGTTCGTAGACTTCATCGCTGACAATTGTAATCTCAGACCGGGAGGTGATTTTTTCCAGTTCTTTCATGTCATTCTGCGTCCACACGGTTCCTGCCGGGTTATGCGGTGTATTGATCAGGATCATTTTTGTCCGCTGGCTGATGACTTTTTTCACAGCGTTCCAGTCGACGGTGTACTCCGGGAATTTTAATGCAACATAAACAGGTACACCCCCGGCGAGTTCGATTGCGGGTACATAGCTGTCGTAAGCCGGCTCGAGCACTACCACTTCATCCCCTTCCCGGATCATGGATGTAATGGCCGTATAGATCGCCTGTGTGCCGCCGCTGGTGATTGTAATTTCCGTATCCGGATGATAGCGTGCACCGTAGAGAGTTTCTGCTTTTTCTGCAATACGTTCGCGCAGCGGTAATATTCCCTGCATCGGAGCATATTGGTTGAATCCTTTTTTCATGTACTGGTTCACCAGTGCAATGAGTTCTTCGGAGGCTTCAAAATTCGGAAAGCCCTGGGAGAGATTGATAGCCTTCTGTTCATTTGCCAGTGCAGACATTACTGTGAATATCGTTGTGCCTGCTTTGGGCAGTTTTGATTTGATGGGATTCGGATAGGAGGGCATACGGATAAAATCGCCTGAAGAAAATAAACTACAACTCGTCTGATTGTAGAGTGTAAGGTATAAAAAAACCCGCCATGGTGGCGGGTTTCTAATGATTTATAAAGGTGTTATGTTGTTGGAGTGGCCGGACCCAAGGACAAGCCCCGACCTATGAACAACTTACATCCATCCTGGATTATTGCTGATCAGTCCGGATTTATAGAGCCAGATGACCAGGATCACCATGGCCAGTAAAGCAATACCGAAAGCTATGGTCAGCCGCTTGTACATGCTGGCTTCTCCCTGTAATTTCATCCGTTTTATCAGGTTGAAAATTACGTTTTCGGAACGGTGGAAAGCACTTTCACTTTTTACGATATAATCGAAAGCACCATATTTCATGGTGTTCACGGCAACTTCAATTTTGTCCTGTCCGCTAAACATGACAACTTCAACTTTTGGGTGGGCTGCCTTGATTTCTTTCAGGATTTCAACTCCGTTCATCGCGTCTTTCCCGGCTTTATCGAAATTATAATCAAGAAAAACGATTTGAGGATCCAAAGAAAAATTCTTCAGGCACTCTTCTCCGGAATTAAAGATGTGTATGGAAAAAGTCGAGTATTTGCTCAGGTAATCCTGAAGCATCATCGCCTGGGTAGGGTCGTCATCAACGACGAAAATGGTCTTTATGTGCTGCATAGGCGGCGATTGGTTGCCCAAAAGTAGGAATATTTTTGTTTTAACAAATCAGGGTGCAAATAAATGGATAACAAAGCATTATATATAGCATTCAGGAGTGGACCGTGTCCCGGGATCAGTACC
>DAORHY010000134.1:0-9175 GCA_035438225.1 Bacteroidia bacterium | reverse complement strand
AACTTCCGCCCGGTGGAACGCTACCGGAACGTTGAATTCGAACGCGACTGGAACCTCGGCTCCGCGACAATTATCAACGATGAACACATCGCAGGATTTCAAACTTCGCTGATCAAACCGCGCCTGGGCAATCTTACGTATCAGCTCAAATCCTATCAGAAAGGAAATGCTTACAAAGGCTGGATGAATGCAGCTTCAACACGCGTCCAGTTAAAAAAGTACGCCTTGTCCGGAGCGGTGAGCTACCTGTCAACGAAAGGGACTGTAACCGAAACCCGGTACATCCGCCACAATGCAGAATTGTCAAGACCGGTATGGAAACTCACCGTCGGAACACGGGAAAATTCGGAACTGAATAAATTTTATTCCCTGCTCTCCGATTCCCTCAGAAGCAACAGTTTTTCATACCAGGAACTGGAGGGGTTTATTGCTACCCGGGATTCGTCAAAATCAAAAGCACTGCTCAGTTACAAGCAACGCTATGATTTCGTACCCCAGATTACACGTTTCAGGAAGGCAACAAAAGCGGAAGAAATTAACCTGACAACCGAATTTTCCGGGAATCCGAATCACACCCTCCGGACGACCACGACCTATCGTGTGTTGACGGTACTGGATACGCTGCTCACTACGTCGGAACCTGCGAAAACCCTTCTCAACAGAATTGATCATGGATTGTCGCTGTGGAAAGGCCTGCTCACGGCAAATTCGTATTACGAAGTCGGTACCGGTCAGGAACGGAAGCAGGAATACTACTACCTCGAAGTGCCGGCCGGGCAAGGCGTGTACGCATACCTCGGCGACCTGAATGCAAACGGAGTAAAAGATCTGGATGAATTTGCAGTCGCTTCCTTCTCAGACCAGGCAAAATACATACGTGTTTTTGTGCCTACGAATAATTATATCACCACACGCAGTAATCAGTTTGCTGAGGTGCTCACACTCCAGCCATCGGCTCTTGGATCTGCATCATCGGCAGGAAAGACGCCCTTTCTCTACCGTTGGTCGAATCAGCTTTCCCTCCGGCTGGACAAGAAAACAAAAGATGAGTCACTGCTTTCATCCCTGAACCCCTTCAACAGAACAATCAGTGACAGCTCACTTGTTTCAACGAATTCAAGCATCCGCAATACTGTTTATTTCAACCGCAGCAGCCCTCATTTTGGCGCCGATGCAACCTGGCAGGAAAACAGAAACAAAACTTTTCTGACTTCCGGATTTGAATCCAGGTCCATCACCTCCACAGGCTTCAACATTCGCTGGAACATTACCGCTGATTTTCTTTTCAACCTGGGTTTGGAAAAAAGCGTGAAGAAGAATAATTCCGACTTTTTCTCCACCCGTAATTACAAAATCCTTTCGGATCAGCTTGAGCCTAAACTCAGTTACCAGCCGGGAAACAGTTTCCGGATCACCGCTTCTTACAAGTACATGAACAAGAAAAACCGGGAAGGCATCATCGGTGAAAATGCTACCAGCCATAAGTTTGGCCTCGATATGAAATACAATACTGTCAATACGGGTAGTCTGTCTGCAAAAATCAGTGTGGTCGAGGTCCGTTACAATGCACCTGACGACAGCTACCTTTCCTATGAGCTTCTGGAAGGCCTGAAAAACGGAAAGAACTATACATGGAATCTGTCCATGCAACGGAATGTGAGCAATACCATTCAACTCAGCCTGAATTACGATGGCAGAAAATTGCAATCGGCAAAGACCATTCATACCGGTGGTGTACAGGTAAGAGCCTTTTTCTGACCGGGGTAAAAAAAAACTCCCTTCCGGGAGTTTTCATGTGCTGTGAAGATTTACTTTAAATCTATGGAAGACTTACCAATGATCTCGCCCAGGTGGTAGATTTCAATTGAGTACTTGCCTTTCCCAAACTGTGTACCTTTCGCCCATTGCACCTGTACCGGTATATCGGAGTTCGTATAATCCACTTCCTGTTTCACCGTGTACATCAGGGATTGTCCATTGCTGGTAAAAGATTCTTTCGTTGGCGACATCACGGAGCCATCCGGATTCAGCACACGCAGGTAGATGTCAATACTCCCTTTATCAATTACCTTATTTTCAGCCAAGACAAAGCTGGTTCTGATTTTCTGAATCTGTTTTGCCTTATTTGTCTCGACTTCCGTACCGTTGGACTTGTATCTCAACCCTTTGGTGATGACGTTGTATGCACGCAAAATTGAGCCTGCCGCAATCCGTGTGGAAAGCCGGCTATTTTCATCCGCAAGATTCTGGTTTTTTGATTTTTCCTGATCAAGTGTGGTGGCCAGGTTCTGGTTCTCTGCCTGCAATTTTGCATTGATCTGGTTCAGGGAATCAATCTGCCCGACATATACCGTGTTCATCTCTTTCAACTTGGCAAGTTCTGCTTTCGCGCGGGCAATCTGGGCAGGGCCGCCGAGGGAAATGAGCTTTTGAATTTCTGCAACCTTTGCTTTTATTTCGTCGTCCTTTTCGGAGAGCTGGTTTTGGAGACCGGTATTGTCAGCTTTCGCTTTTTCGTATTCTGCCTTCACCTGATCCAGTTGTGCCTGCAAGGATTCTTTTTCAGCCAACGATGTTGCCAACTGCTGGCTTGTTGTATCGAGTGTGTTTTTCTTATCAAAAAACTGCCATAACAAAAGCCCGTTTGTTCCCAATAATATGGTGATCACGATAATGACGATCCCTTTTCTCGGGCCTTGTTCCTGGTACTCTGTTTTGTTACTTTCTTGTGGATCCATAGTGGTAGGGTGATATAAAGCGGAAACGATTAAGACCCGACAAGGTCTTTATTTTTCTCATCGACAAAATTGAGCCGAAGTTCCGTTAAAAACCCGTCGAGGGTGCGCTGAAGGTCCGGAGATAAATTCCCCATGGTTTTTTCACGGATCATTTCCAGGATATCTATTGATTGTTGTGCCTGGTCAAGGTTGCGTTCAATTTTATCAGTCGCAGGGTTTTTTAATTTACCCATAGCAACCATTGCGGATGAATGAAAAATGTACATTAACTGAATAAACAACTGATCGTTCTTATTCATTGAAGGCTTTAAATTTGAACAGCAAACAAAGATACTATTTTTTCGATTTTACCAAAAAATCTTATCCACTGAAGTATTTCGCAGTGATTTGTGAAGTTTACCCCTACTGCAGGAGTTCATCTGTTCATTGTTAACCGATAATCCGGTACTTCTCCTATTTTTGGGAAGAATTATGGCAAGGCAAAGAAGATCCCGGAATGAACGGTACACGGTACACAACACTGTGCATTTGCTGCAGAGCGGGGAAGAATTTTTTTCTGCACTGGAGAACATGATTTGCCAGGCACAGCAGGAAATCCATCTGCAGACCTATATTCTGGCGAACGACGAAACAGGCCGGCGCATCGTTCAGGCTTTGATGGATGCTTCCCGCTTGCGTCAGGTGAAAGTATATGTGCTGGTGGATGCCTATGGTTCCCAGAACCTTCCTCCCGGCTTTATCCGTGACATGGAGAATGCCGGCATCGGCTTCAGGAAATACGGACGTTTTTATTCCCGCGGACGACTACATATCGGAAGGAGAATGCACAGAAAAGTCGCTGTCGCCGACGGAGAAGTGGCGATCGTCGGAGGCATCAATATCAGTAACCATTACAACGATCTTCCCGGACATAAAGCCTGGCTCGATTTTGCAGTGTTGGTGAAGGGAGCAGTCAGCAAACGCCTCCACCTGATTTGCAGGCAACGGTGGTTGAATATCCGCTTCCAACGTTTTTCCAAAAAAATGCGGCTTCCTTCTCTGTCCTCACCAAACCCACAAACGGCAGACATGGCGATACGGGTAAGTCAGAATGATTTTCTGCGTAGAAAAAATCAGGTTGCCATCACCTACCGGCAGGCATTCCGGCAATCCACTTCGTCAATCCTGATTGTTGGAGGCTATTTTCTCCCCGGAGGCCAGGTCCGGAGAATCCTGAAGAATGCCTCCCGTCGCGGAGTCAGCATCAGCATCATTGTGTCTGAAAAATCGGATGTGAAAGTGGCCATTTATGCCCGTCAATACCTCTATGACTGGCTGCTGCGGTACAACATCCGGATCTATGAGTACCTGCCGGCAAATGTCCATGGCAAGGTGCTGATTTCAGATAACAAATTCATCAGCATCGGTTCCTATGACCTGAATAACCTCAGCACGTACAGCAACATTGAATTAAACCTGGATATTAACGACACGAATTTTGCAGCTGCATTTACGCACCGGCTTGAAAAAATAATTGCAAGCGACTGCAGACTGATCACGAAAGAGGAATTCGAACACCGGATTACCTGGAGACAACGAATCCTGAACTGGGTCTCGTACCGTTTCGCTAAAACATTTTTTGTTCTATCCGCATGGACAGCAGGCAGAAATGAAAGAGAGTATTGAACAGCTGTTCCGCTTAAGCATTCCCTGCAATCCGCTTGACAAGTGTTCTTTTTGCCATCGGTAAAAAAGTCTCATCGAAAGGAAGGATCATCTCTGTTTCAATCACATAAGCTGCAGGATTGGGCAGGTTCCTGTTGAATCTCAGCAAATCGGTCTTTATTGATTCAAATGTGTTCATCAAAGATTTCTCATAGGTTGCGACGTACGCAATGTGAAGACCCCTGTATTTTTCAACAGGATTTTCAAAGATTGTAATCTGGTATTCATAAACTTCAGTATTCGTAGAACTCCCCGATTTAAGGAACAAATATCCGTTTTCGTGATTCAGTGGAATCACACCGACAGGGTAAATTTTCAATCGTTCTTCGATGAAATCATAAATCTTCTTCCCCTCCTTCAAATAATGCTCCATTTGGGGGATGGAAAAATCAAGGATGTTTTCAATTTCCTGCATGATGGTATCGTCATCCACCATTTTGTTGTAAAAGATCCTGAATTGCTCAAGGTCCACACTCTTCAATCGCTCCGGAAATAAATTGTACAGGTGTTGCTTGTGATCTTTCAATTGCTTGAGATTCCGGTAATGGTCAACAAGGTCAGAGAGGTAAGGATACAAACGTTGTTCTGTGAAATGTTCGCTCACATGTTGCAGGTACGCGAGGAGAACATATTTTTTATACTCGAAATCAATGTGATTTTCAGTGATCCAGTTTTTATCGAGGAATTGCATAGGCGACGGTGTCCTTTGACTTGTTTTTAATAAACGGGCAAATCGTTGAAATGTTCCATCCTCCTGTTGAAAACAGATTGCAGACAAGGTGATTATCCATGCAACTTTACCCTAATTTTGTTGAACGGGTTGCTTCCCGTATTCCTAAAAATACTATTCAGATATGATAAAAACAATAAGAATCAGACAATTTCTTGCAATTTCAGGTTTTGCGATCACAATTTTTGCATGTGTACCTGCGCGCCAATTTGACGACCTGAAAGTGAAAGAAAAGACCTGCCAGGACGAAAATGCAGCGCTCAAGGCCAACAACCAGGACCTGAACACAAAAAATACTGAAATGAGTGTCCAGTTGGCCGAATTGAAGAAGAATGTGGACGATCTTGGAAAAGATACCACGGTACAAGGACGTTCTTATCGCCGGTTAACGGATTTGTACAATGAACTGACAAAATCATACGACAAACTTTTGTCGAACAACGAAAAATTACTGGCCGGCAATACTGAAGAAACAAAGAAGCTGATTGTTCAGCTGAATCAGATCCGGGAAGACCTTCAGCGGAAAGAAGATAAAATGAAGAAGGACTCGCTGGATCTCTCCGAACGGGAACGCAACCTGAATGAGTTGCGGGGGACTTTGAAAGAAAAAGAAAACCGTGTCAATGAACTGCAATCTGTCCTCAACAAAAGGGATTCAACTGTGAATGCCCTGCGCAGTGCTGTCAGCGACGCCTTGCTGGGTTTCCAGAACAATGGATTAACGGTCTATCAAAAGAACGGCCTTGTTTATGTCTCCATGGAAGAACGTCTGCTTTTTGCCTCCGGCAGCACCGTCATTGAAAAGAAAGGCGAAGAGGCCTTGCAGGAACTTGGACGGGTGCTGGATAAAAACAAAGACATCAATATCCTTGTGGAAGGGCATACTGACAATGTTCCGATTTCCGGAACACTGCCAAGTGGAGCCAGGGACAATTGGGAATTAAGTGTTCTGAGAGCTACTTCTGTGGTGAAGATCATCCTGAAAAATGGAAGCATCGATCCTTCAAGGCTCACAGCAGCAGGAAGAGGACCGTATTTACCAATTGATGCCTCACCGACAACGGAAGCACGGAAAAAGAACAGGAGAACGGAAATCATCCTTACACCAAAACTGGATGAGCTGATGAAGGTTCTCGACCAGGGAAATTCAAAATAAGTGCTACGGTTTCGGATGCAGGCTCACTTCCGGAGGGACTTCAAAATAACCTGACATATAAAAAGGCGTCTCTTGAGACGCCTTTTTGCTACAAACAGCAATGTTGTGTTTCATGTCAAGCCTGACACTTACTGTCCGTAGATTCCTTTTTTCTTCCATGTAAATTTGTAAGCAGCTTCAAAACTCACATAGGTAAATGAATCGTATTGGGATGGGTTCCCTCTTGGGCTTGTGGCAGGTCCCGGATATCCGCTGGTACCTTTTCCGGTAGGATCAGAGATGTATCTCGCCAGATCGTATTGTGTCTGATCCGGAAAGGATGATTTCAACTCATCAAATGTTGAATACCTGTCGCTGACATCATCCAGGAAATCGGTAAGAAAATAATAGTAATTGAACTCGGCAGATAGTGTCAATTGCTTGTTGTAGATATACCGTATTCCGGCGCCAACCGGAAAACCGACATTGCACAGGTCATACGGTTTCTTGCTGTGAATTTCCTTATTGTAACCCTGCCCTTCCGTTAACCAGTCGTGCAATGAAGTTTCGTAATCTCCGTCCTTCTTCAATTCATTTCCAATTCCTGCTGCATTTTCAGGGACATCCCGTGTGGTTCCATCCTTCCAGAAATAATACCTGTTTTCAGGGGCGATGCTTCCGCGAAACAAGTCGGCTTTCGGTTTCCCGAAATAGGCGCCGATACCTGCCATCAGAAAAAAGCTGATTTTCGGTTTCCACAGGGGTGTCAGCTTATTTGGATAAATGTTATAGGTAATACCGGCTTCGGTTCCAAATAAATCGTTGCGAAAACCAATGCCACGAAAATAATTTCTCAGTTCTTTTCCTTTTCGGTCTCCGATGGGCGAAGTTTCATCGTATTGTAAACGATGCCAGCTGAACCGGAGTTGCAGGTCGAAAGGCCGGAAATGAGCCCTGGGATTGCCTACGAAGTTGCGAACGGTGATGGCTGCACCGGTGCTGGCTGAACTGAAAGGAAAATACTTTTCATTGCCCAGGTCACCCATGTAATTGACCACACCCAACGACAAACCAACGTCTGCGGTTCGTTGTCCGTGAGAGAGGAACGGAATCCAAACGAGAAGAAAAATCAGGTAGCTTTTTTTCATGATGCACCTCGTTACATATTTGAGTAATGAAGGTAAAAGATAAAAATGGTTCAACAAGCAAGATTTTGATAAACGGAAGAAATCTTGGGTGAATGAGTACTTCGCATAGGTAAATACCGGAAAATTCATGGTTGAAACCGGATAATCTTCTACCGGCACTCCCGGCGCCGAATGTTCAGTTGCAAAGCCCGCATTTCAAACAGGATGATCACCCATGCTGAATGACAATACCCTGAAAAAAAAGCGGGTCACGATAGCAATCGTGACCCGCTGTCCCCGGAAATTATTTCCCGGGAAGACCTGTATTCATTTTACTTCGTTATGATCAATCGCTGAGTTTTCACACCTTCTCCGCTAACTTCAATGTTCAAAATATAAACACCGGGAGCCAAACCCACAACGTCATAAGAAACCGTATTGTTTCCTGCTTCAAGGGTGACCATTTTTTCAGAGACTTGTTTTCCGTAAATGTCAACCATGCGCAGGGTAGCTTGTGTACCCTGAACCATATTGAGATCAACCTGGAACATGCCGCTGGACGGATTTGGATACACGGCATAATTAAAGGAAGCAACAGCAATTCTGTCACCGCCATTTTCATCGTCGCCGTCATCGTCATCATCGTCATCTCCATCGTCATGACCGTTGCAATGCTGTTTTACATGAATCCACATCGAGCGGTAACGAACATTGCCGCATGCATCTGTCACAGCAACCCTTAACAACATCCACGGCAGTGTAGCAGAAGTGAAATCGACAACTGCGCTTGTTCCGTTGGACGTCAGTGAAGCGCCGCCGCCAATGGTCCAGGCATAGGAGACAGCCCCTGCCACCGGAGAAATTGAATAGGTAACAGCAGCATCTGTTCGGCATACTTCATGTGGGCCATGGATGTAAGACAATATCATCCGGCCTTCACGCACGAATCTGCATTTTTGAGGACTGGTTCCGCATGCATTCACAGCCGAAACACAAATGAGGCCTCCATGGAAGGAACTATCCTGGTCCACTGTAATGGAAGTCCCCGTATTGCTTGTGATTGTGATTCCTGCAGGTACTGTCCATGCATAAGATGTTGCCGTTGCCACCGGACTGATGGAATACACAATACCGGTCTGGTTACAATAAATCCTGGAAGGACCCGTGACATGAACCGGAGCATCCGGAGCTGAAGTACAGCCACCGCTACTGCAGGTGTTTACTGTCAGGTCTGCCGCACTTTCATTTGTGCAACCATCCGTGTTTGTGTAGGAATAAATAATCTGGAATGTTCCCGCACCGGAAACAGCCGGATCAAAATTTCCGTTGCTTACACCTGTTCCGGAATAGGTTCCGCCGGCAGGACTTCCGCCCGTGAGTGCAAATGCTGCAATTGTATCACATACCGGAGTGAAAGCAGAAAGCGTAACAACCGGAACGGCGTTGACCACGACAGTAGTTCCGGCGTCAGAACCGCTGCAACCTGTGCCATCGTTGACGGTAACAGAATAAGTTCCCGCTGCATTAACAGTGATG
Organism: Bacteroidia bacterium; assembly: GCA_035438225.1. GTDB lineage: Bacteria > Bacteroidota > Bacteroidia > AKYH767-A > 2013-40CM-41-45 > JADKJP01. The sequence goes on along the minus strand of DAORHY010000134.1, from coordinate 205 downwards.
CTTTGAGTGGTTTCTCCACCCGGACTCCAAAGATAACCGGCAGCCGCAGATGATGTAAGCACCACATTGTCTCCCTGGCAGAAAGTTGTCGGGCCACTTGCTGAAACTGTCGGCACCAGGCTATTGTTCACTGTCATGGTGATAACCTGGGAAACTGCAGTTGTCGTACTTGCACAAGTCGAATTCGATGTCATTGTACATTGAA
>DAORHY010000133.1:0-9277 GCA_035438225.1 Bacteroidia bacterium | reverse complement strand
AAACAGGTTACGGATTGTTCCGGGTGCTGCTTTTGCAGGATCTGTTGCACCGATCAGGGTACGGAAATCTTCAATCGCATTTTCCTTCTCAAGAATGACAGCTACGATCGGACCGCTGGACATGTATTTCACCAGGTCATTATAAAATGGACGCTGATTGTGAACCGCATAAAACTGTCCGGCCTGATCCGGAGTCAGACGCGTATATTTCATTGCTACTATGCGGAAGCCAGCTTCGTTAATTTTCGCTAAGATCGGGCCGATGTAGTTGTTTGCAACCCCATCCGGCTTTATCATTGTAAACGTTCTGTTGGACATGTTAATTATGTGGTTTAAAGGGCTGCAAAAGTAGGAAAAAGGATGGAGATTTGAAAGAAAAGGAATCAGGTTTTACGTATCGGGCTCAGCCGTTTGTTTTGGAATTATTGAATCCTGATTTTAACGAAGTACTCCCCGGTGCGAATACAACCACGACCACCAAGGACTGATAACAATCTGCCAATAACCAACTAGAGCGTCTTCAACTCTGCAACCAGTCTCGAAAGCGCGTCCTTCGCATCTCCAAAGAGCATGCTTGTTTTTGGGTTGTAGAAAAGTTCATTGTCGATGCCTGCGTAGCCGGCATTCATGCTTCTTTTATTGATAATGATGTGCTGTGCGTTTTCCACATCGAGGATTGGCATACCGAAAATAGGGGAGGAAGGATCATTTTTTGCAGCAGGGTTGACCACATCGTTTGCGCCAACAACCAGGACAACATCTGTATTGCTGAATTCAGGATTTACTTCTTCCATTTCAGCGAGTTTACCGTAGTCCACATTGCTTTCTGCCAGCAAAACATTCATATGTCCGGGCATGCGTCCGGCTACAGGATGGATTGCATATTTTACATCGACACCACGCTCTTCCAGTAGTTTTTCGAGTTCGTGGATCACGTGTTGGGCCTGGGCCACGGCAAGTCCATAACCCGGCACAATGATGACCTTTTTTGAATAATTCATAAGGACAGCCGCATCGCTGATGCTGATGTCTTTCACCGAACCACCTGTTTTACCTCCACCGGCTGCAATTGCAGTTTCACCAAATGCGCCAAAGATGACATTGAACAACGGACGGTTCATAGCAGAACACATCGCCAGTGTGAGCAGGGTTCCTGCTGAACCGACGAGAATACCACCGGTGAGCATGACCTGGTTTCCGTAGAGGAAACCGCCGAATGCAGCGGCCAGTCCTGTGAAGGAATTGAGCAGGGAAATAACAACAGGCATATCTGCTCCGCCGATGGGTGCAACGAAGAAAACTCCATAGACAAGGGCCAGCGCAAATACACCGAGCAGAAGTGCCATACTTTCAGAGCCGCTGACCGTCATGTACACTCCACTGGCGATAGTCACCAGCATCAGAATTGTATTGATCGTATTGTACTTCGGAAGGCGGATTGATTTCTTAATGGTTCCGTTGAGTTTCATGAAAGCAATGATGGAACCGGAAAAGGATACACTACCGATGATCATGCCGGCCATGATGATTCCGATTCTCCCGGGTTGCCCGACATTGTGATGAAATTCCAGGAGCGAAATTAAAGCGGCACAGGCGCCTCCCATACCATTAAAAAGGGATACAAGCTCGGGCATCGCTGTCATTTTTACCCGTTTTGCTGTCGCCCACCCGATAATTGTTCCGATTGCAATTGCACCCAGGATCAAACCATAAATAACCGGAGATGGAGATACAGCAGGGTATAAAATAATGGTTCCAACAACGGCCAGCGTCATCCCGAATGCCGCCCAGAGGTTTCCCCTTCTTGCCGTCTGTGGTCCGCTCAGCATTTTCAACCCGACCACAAAAGTGACAGAAGCAATCAAATAGATAATATCAAGAATGTATTTTTGATTCATAGCAAAGGAATTCGTTCGTGTTGCAGTATCAGGGTTTAACAGAGCGATTATTTTTTATCTTTCTTCTTAAACATCTCCAGCATCCTGTCGGTGACAACAAAACCTCCGACAACATTGAGTGTTCCAAGGACGACAGCCACAAATCCGAGACTGAGCAGCAGAATATTTCCGGGTTCTGTATTCAGCATCACGATGATGGAACCAACAATGACGACCCCATGGATGGCATTGGCTCCCGACATCAGGGGAGTGTGCAGAACAGATGGAACTTTGCCGATGACTTCCACCCCAACGAAAACCGAAAGGATAACTATGTAAATCATCTGGATATTTTCACCCAGAAAAGAAAGGATTGAGTTCATTTTTAATCAGTTTATTGATTCCTGGTATTTGATCACCCGCAAGGCAGCTTCCAGCACTTCAAGCATGCTTTTTCCCTGAGTCAGTATCAGCTGTGAATTATTCAGATTAACTTGTTCGTACTCCAGAGAACGCTCATACCAGTAAATGGTTTGCTTTGCCTCCTGGATAAAAATACAGAGTGTATGGTAGAATTCCACGGGAGATGTGGCAGAATGGATTTTTTCACAGACTTCATTCAACGCATTGACGGATCCTTTCAGTTTCAGATGGAGGAAAAGTGTTGCGTGATGATTTCCGGAATCGATTGCTGAAGCGAGAATCGCCTGAGTGAAGTTATCTGTCCAGTTTTTAAAATTTAAATCTTGCATCTGTGTTGTGAAAAAATGGTTCAGGCTGTTACTGCACTTGCAACCGAAGGATGTACAGCCACTCCTTTGTGAACAATGAGGGAGCCTTTTGTAATTTCTTCTTCCAGTTCCCAGAGGAATCCATCTTTATTTGCAAGGTGAGTCAGGAATGCAGAAATGTTCTTTGCATACAATTCACTTGCATTCAGCGGCAGCAAACTCGGGAGGTTTCCTTCACCGATTATGGTGACACCGTGTTTGACTACATTTTGGTTGAGTTCGCTCAATGTGCAATTACCTCCCTGTTCCACTGCCATATCCACGATGACAGATCCCATACGCATCGACTTCACCATGTCTTCGGTGACGAGTACAGGAGCTTTTCTTCCCGGAATCAGCGCGGTAGTGATTACAAGATCGGCTTCGGAAATATGTTTTGAAATTAAAGCCTGTTGTTTTTTAAGGAAATCTTCAGATACATTCTTCACATACCCGCCTTCCATTTTTACCGAGTCATCTCCTTTCAGTTCAATAAACTTACCTCCGAGCGATTCAACCTGTTCTTTTGTTTCCGGGCGGATATCCGATACCTCCACAATCGCTCCCAGTCGTTTGGCTGTTGCAATCGCTTGCAGTCCGGCAACTCCTGCTCCCATGATCACAACTTTTGAGGGCTTGATGGTTCCTGCTGCCGTCATCAGCAGCGGAAATATTTTACCCAACGCAGCAGCACCGATAATAACAGCTTTGTAACCGGCAAGATTGGCCTGGGAACTCAACACATCCATCTTCTGTGCTCTTGAAATACGGGGAATCGCATCCATCGAAAAAGCAGAAATTCCCTGGCGTACACAGGAATCAACCAACTGAGAATTGGTGGCAGCATACAGGAGGGAAATGAGAACAGCTTCCTTTTTCATCCAGCTTATTTCCTCAGAAGAGGGAGCATTCACCTTCAGAACAACATCTGCCTGTGCATACAAATCTTTGCGGTCGCTCACTATCCGGGCGCCGGCTTTTTCATAAGCGCTGTCGGCAAAATAAGACTGAATACCTGCTTCTTTTTCAACCAGGCATTCAAAACCAGCTTTCACAAGCGACATCACAACATCTGGCGACAGGGCCACACGCCGTTCTCGTTCTTTGGTTTCTTTGGGTATTACTACTTTCACAGTGCGATTTTTTCTGTTGAAGATTGCAAAGAAAACAATAAATTCCATTCAGTGGAAAACCAGAGCAGGGAACATATCGGCATTTCATTGTAAAACCTATATTTGTGGCATGGTAAAACTCACCCAACATACCCTGGATAAACTTGAGGAATTATTGACCCTTTCCGGATACAAGGTTCGAAATGAAAAAGGGAATTTCAAATCGGGCAGCTGCCTTATTGAAGATTCCAAAATCATTGTTCTCAATAAGTTTGCCCCTGTTGAAGCGAAGGTTTCTTACCTTATTGAAGCAATTCAGTCACTCATTCTGGATGAAAGTCTCATGGATGAAAAACATCTTCGTTTTCTTCAGGAGGTTCGTCAGACTGAGATCAGGTTCTCATCTGCAGAATAAGTAAAGAAGGGTGAGAACATGATGAAAATCACCTTTCTGGGAACCGGAACCTCTCAGGGTGTGCCCATGATCGGGTGCAAATGTGCTGTTTGTACCTCCGGTGATCCAAAAGACAAGCGGCTGCGGACTTCCATACTCGTAGAACAAGACGGAACAACGGTTGTCATCGATGCCGGGCCGGATTTTCGTCAGCAAATGCTCCGGGAAAATGTGCAACAACTGGATGCGGTTTTATTCACCCACGAGCACAAGGACCACATTGCAGGGCTGGATGATGTGAGGGCTTACAATTACTTGTCTGGTAAAGCCATGGACATCTATGCAACTGAAAGGGTACAGGATGCACTCCGCCGGGAGTTTTTTTATGTTTTTTCAGGCGCCAGTTACCCCGGCATCCCAAAATTACAACTTCATAATGTTCATAATCTCCCGTTTGAAATAAAAGGGATCCGCTTTACTCCTGTCGAAGTAATGCACCTCAACCTGCCGGTTTTTGGATTCAGAATGAATGATTTCACGTATATCACTGACGCTAACTTTATTTCTGATAAAGAAAAGGAAAAAATAAAAGGGTCCAGATACCTGGTGTTAAATGCCTTACGGCGGGAAAAACACGTCTCTCATTTTACTTTGAAGGAAGCGGTTGAATTGATAGAAGAACTGAAACCGGAAAAAGCCTGGCTCATCCATTTAAGTCACCAGATGGGTAAACATGAAGAAATTAACCAGGAACTGCCGCCTTTTATCCAATGCGCCTATGATGGGATGAAAATAGAGGTCTGAATGGGTCGGATTCCCTATTCTTTTCCTAATTTTGCGGCCGCGGATGACTTCGTCCAATTATTAGTATAATAGCGGATTAAACCCTGTAAATCAATATGTTTGAAAATCTCAGTGATAAACTTGAACGGGCCTTTAAAGTCCTTAAAGGTGAAGGAAAGATATCTGAAATCAATGTTGCAGAAACACTGAAAGAAGTCCGGAAAGCATTGTTGGATGCTGATGTGAATTTTAAAGTTGCAAAACAGTTTACCGATACCGTCAAAGAAAAGGCATTAGGACAAAATGTGCTTACGGCCGTTTCGCCCGGTCAGCTGATGATTAAAATTGCCCACGATGAGTTAACACAACTCATGGGCGGGCAAAAGGTGGATATCAACCTGGATTCAAGTCCTGCGATCATCCTCATGTCGGGTTTGCAGGGTTCCGGTAAAACCACACTGTCCGGAAAACTTGCCAATTACCTAAAATCCAAAAAACAAAAACATCCGCTGCTGGTAGCGTGTGACGTTTACCGTCCTGCCGCTGTCGATCAGCTCAAGGTGTTGGGAGAACAAATCGAAGTGCCTGTTTATAGTGAGGAAGGCAATAAAAACCCTGTTGAAATAGCGCTGAATGGTATTCGCCATGCCCGCGAAACCAACCGGAATGTTGTGATCATTGATACCGCCGGCCGGCTTGCCATTGATGAGCAGATGATGGATGAAATTGCAGCCATCAAAAAAGCAATTAATCCCAACGAAATCCTTTTTGTTGTCGATGCAATGACCGGACAGGATGCTGTCAATACTGCCAAAGCCTTCAATGACCGGTTGAATTTTGACGGTGTGGTACTCACCAAACTTGACGGAGATACCCGCGGTGGTGCTGCACTTTCCATCAAATCAGTTGTCAACAAGCCAATTAAATTCGTAGGTACGGGAGAAAAACTGGATGCGCTTGATGTCTTCTATCCAGAGCGGATGTCGGACCGGATTCTGGGCATGGGTGATATTGTGTCCCTTGTTGAAAAAGCCCAGGAACAGTTCGATGAAGTTGAAGCTGCGAAACTCCAGAAAAAGATTGCCAAAAATCAGTTTGGTTTCAATGATTTCCTGAATCAGATCCAGCAGATCAAGAAAATGGGAAACATGAAAGACTTGCTGGGAATGATTCCGGGTGTCGGCAAATCCATCCGTGACATCGATATTAGCAATGACTCATTCAAACATATTGAAGCCATCATACAATCCATGACCCATCAGGAAAGGGAGAACCCGGCACTGATTAACGGGAGCCGCCGACAGAGAATAGCTTCCGGCAGCGGCACCACGGTGCAGGATGTGAACAGGTTGCTCAAACAATTCGAAGAAATGAGAAAAATGATGCGCGTCTTTTCCAACAAAGACCAGGCAGCAAAGATGATGCGCAACATGCCTGGCATGAGAAGATAATTACAGAAGACCTGTGGATTACCACGGGTTTTCTTTTACAGCATACAGCATGATACTCCTTGATGGAAAAGTGACATCGGCCACAGCTAAATCCCGGATTATTTCGGAGGTGAAAGAAATGGTGGCCGCCGGCAAAAGGCCACCTCATTTGTGTGCTGTCCTGGTGGGTACGGATGGCGCTTCCGAAACCTATGTCGCCAGCAAGGCCCGCAATTGTGAGGAAGTAGGTTTCCGTTCAACACTGCTCCGGTATCCTTCAAGCCTTACCGAAGAAACGCTGCTCGCAAAAATCCGTGAAATCAATGAAGATCCCGAAATTGACGGATTGATCGTTCAGCTTCCGCTTCCGAAACACATCAGTGTTCAGAAGGTCACAGAAACAATTTCCCCTGCAAAAGATGTGGATGGCTTTCATCCGATTAATGTCGGTCGTATGGTGCAGAACCAACCGTGTTATCTTCCTGCAACTCCTCTGGGAATTCTGCTCATGCTTGAACATTACAAGATTGAGACCAGCGGTAAAAAATGCGTTGTGATCGGCCGTAGCAATATTGTTGGATTGCCAATGAGTATTCTTCTGTCCAGAAACAGCAATCCCGGAAACTGCACAGTAACCATCTGTCATAGCAAAACACGCAATATCGAAGAGATCACAAAGACAGCAGATATCCTGATTGCTGCCATTGGAAAGCCACGCTTTGTTACCGCTTCCATGGTAAAGGAAGGAGCGGTTGTTGTTGATGTTGGGATAACCCGTGAACCCTCGGTACTGACAAAGAGCGGTTACAAGCTTGCCGGAGATGTCGACTTCCAGCAGGTTGCAGCCCGGGCAGGGTATATTAGCCCCGTTCCTGGCGGAGTAGGACTCATGACAATTATTGGCCTGCTGCAAAACACACTTCGTGCTGCAAAAGGCGAAGTTGAATTTTGGAAAAGTGAACTCATCTCCTGATTCGTCTTTCCAATTTTTTTTTTCTGCAGGCAGAAACTTTCAGAACCTGTGACCGAAAAATTTCCCAGTATCCCTTCGCTGTTTTAATAGTACTGATTTTAATCTGATTCTTGCATGCATTCCGATTCCGCAATAAGTTATCCTGTAATGGAGCATTTTTATACCATCCAGGGTGAAGGGGCAAATACCGGAAAAGCCGCCTACTTTATCCGGTTGGGGGGCTGCGATGTGGGATGCGTATGGTGCGATGTAAAAGAATCCTGGGATGCAACAAAACACTCTTTGATAGCGGTGGATGAACTGGTCCGGATTGTACAAAACTCCGGAGCCATCCAGGTTGTCATTACCGGCGGGGAACCGGCAATGTATAATCTTCAGCCGTTGACCAATCAATTGCATGAAATAGGAGTCCTTTGTTTCATCGAGACTTCCGGAGCCTATCCGCTAACCGGAACATGGGACTGGATTTGTGTTTCCCCAAAGAAATTCAAAGCACCGCTTGACGTGGTACTCTCTAAGGCCGATGAATTAAAGGTGATTGTATTCAATGAAAGTGATTTTAACTGGGCTGAAAAATACAGCGGAAAAGTAAACTCCTCCTGTCGTTTGTTTTTGCAGCCGGAATATTCTGTATTCAATCAAGTCGCTCCCCGTATCGTTGATTTCGTAAAAAAAAATCCGTCCTGGATTATTTCTCTTCAAACACACAAAGTGATGCAGATTCCCTGAGCCCACATCCCCGGATTTGTATGCCTGACCAGCTGGAGTTTCCGGGAAAAATGAGTGCAAACGGGTGTTGGATTGGGGCCTGTACGCGATTCAATTTTGTGATCTGAAAGAGGATCCGGATCACAGTAAAGATAGCGGATTATATTTTTTTCAGCCTGGTTGAAAAGTCAGTGATGATTTTTTTGCTATTCCCGGCTGAATTCGCCTTGTGGCAGTATATTTGTTTGAATCATGGGCAATCCGATGAACGCGATTGAAATGCCGCCGAACTGTAACACCTGCCCTGTGCGATTTTTTAATTGCAATTCAGTATCCAACCTTCTATGAAAATAAAACCCGGGCGTATTCCTGTTCTGCTCATCCTGTTTTTCCTGTTTTTTACTCTTCCTGCAGTTGCACAGAAAGAATATTCCAGTGCTGTTCCCAAAGCGGTTCGAAATTTCGAAACTGCTCTGCAATACTACGACTCCCGTAAGAATAAAGAAGCTTTGGAAGCCATTGAACAGGCACTGGAAGCAGATCCAAAATTTATCGAAGCCCACATGTTGCGGGCAAATATTTATTCGGACATGAAAATGCAGGACAAAGCGATCGAATCCTATACGGAAGCAATTCGGCTGGATCCTGATTTTTTCCCAAACAATTATTTTTCTCTCGCGAAGTCTGAATTTCTGGCAGGACGCTACACGGATGCCAAAATGCATTATCAGAAATTTCTTTCCTATCCTAAAATAAAGGCCAACCTGGCCTCAAATGCAAAGCAAATGATAGAAAATTGTGCGTTTGCAGAACAAGCGGTGAAAAATCCGGTACCGTTTAACCCAATCAACCTGGGGGATAGTATCAATACCGGTGAAGAGGAATATTTTCCAGCCATTACCGCAGATGCTAAAACATTTTTATTTACACGCCGGATCAGGATGAAATATTCTTCGGGACGTGCTTCCCAGCAGGAAGATTTTTTTGTGAGCCATTGGGAAAAAGATCACTGGACAACTGCGCAACCGGTCACTGAAATTAATACTTCAGGAAACGAAGGTGCTCCTTCACTTTCTGCGGACGGGCAATATTTATTTTTTACAGCCTGCCAGGAGTTGTTTGAGAGTTCGGATGCAAGGAAAACCAATGGCAGTTGTGATCTGTTTATTGCGAAGAAAATCGGAGATAAATTCAATGCCCCGCGAAACCTTGAGAATCCAATCAACAGTG
>DAORHY010000132.1:0-9294 GCA_035438225.1 Bacteroidia bacterium | reverse complement strand
ATCATGCGCTGCCACCAGAAAGGTGGCTGATAACCATCCCCCGTACAGGAGAACTGGTACGCCCATCCGGTTGTGTCATTTCCGCCGCAATAATTTGCATTCCCGAAAGCAATATCATAATCCCAAACCGGTCCGGCCTTGAGGGTTTTTTCTTTGTCCTTATAGAGATATGTACTGATCCGGTAACCATCCACATTCTTGGAGATCTCATTCGAGAAAAAATAATCGATGAAAGAATTGTTGCCGATGTATTGGGCATAGCCCAAGGTACTGTCCCTGAAATTCGAACTGTTCAAGGCCCGCTCGAAACTATCCACATACGCCTGAATGTATGCTTTCTGCGGGGCCACAATACTGTCGGGATCGGGGTATTCGTATTGGTAGTAGATCGTTTGGCCGTTCGAGTGATTCGGCGGTGCATAAGGAGACGTCCAGCCAGACCCGCCACTTCCTGTTGTTTTATCAATCTTAACAATATAACCTCCGGATACATCCGGGTAAGTCGTTTCAAATGTGTAGAGCTTTTTCAGGTCAAGGCGGTTTTTATCGCGCTTTAATTTTTCCATGAACACATAGATCCCTTTGTATTCGCCGTTAATCACAAGGTCTACATATTTTGTCCGGACTGCATAATGCCCCATTTCGTTAGCGAGCTGATAGGACAGCACATTTCTACAAAATGATTTGTCTGAATAGTTTGCACTGAGAATCCAGTCATGTTCCGGCGGCATTCCAACCATGGAAACAGTATTATTGATCAAGCCGGAAGCATCGCGGGTTTCGAAACCATAGGATTTTTTTGGGAACATCTGCGAACTTGACCCCCGGATTTCTATGGCTATTTTTCCATTGTACCCGTTGAATGCATCACTGGTATGATTTCGGTTTCCCGCACCATTATCTACCACGCCGAGATCACAAATGATTTTCGGAGAATCTTCAATGGACTGGCCGTTTGTATTGATCACGAAAATCGGCAGATTGCTTTCTTCAAAAATAAATGGATGAGCCGGATTGTTCCCAAATGTCAAACCCCAGCTGACCACTGACCCGGTAATTCCATTGTTCGAATCATCCCGCACACGCAATTGCCAGGTACCGTTTCCGGATTGTCCGTTGTTGACCGCCCACAAATTACCTTCCGGTGCATACGTACCGGTGAACGGAGCTGAACCGGATACGATGGACTGGTTCGCATCGTGCCTGAATACTGTACCGGTATAATTGTCACCCGTACCGCCATTGTCGGTCGTCAGCTCAATAAGTGTTCCGTCAGGAGCAGCAAGAAAGCAATCGATGTCCCGGTCCTGTGTATGTGTAATGGTAATTGTGGCAGACTCCAGTCCGAAATGGTAATCGATTGTTGAACTCAATCCGCTCACACTAATATTGAAGCGGGAAGAATCGGTAATTGTGATGATCGACCCGCCGGTACCGTTGAATGTTTGGGAAGTGGCAGACAGGTGATGAAAGACAAACAGAATCAGAAAAAATATTCTGGATAAATTATGCATGGTGAAAACTCAAGATAACGGATTTAATTCAGTGAACAGGAACTTTTTTTCAGGTTGAAGGCTACAAGTCAAATGACCGGAATCACCGGTATTTACCCAGGAAGCTACCTGAGGAAATTCAAATTTATCAGCCCTTGGGATGATACATTGCCGGTACAAACTGAAGATTCCTTATTTATTACTCAAATCAAACGAAAAAGTTAAATCAAAATCATGAAAAAACTGACAATTTTAACCAAAATTGATCATTACCTGGTTTTTTTCAACCTTGTCGCCTTTGGTAACATGTACTTTTTTTACCACACCGTCAGAAGGTGATTTCAGGATATTTTCCATTTTCATCGCCTCCAACACCACAATTGCATCACCTTTTTTAATGATTTGTCCGTTTTCAACCATCACACTCAACACAAGACCCGGCATGGGAGCTTTCATATCATTCACCTTATGACCTGTGCTCAGATCAATCCCCATTTCTTTTAATAAATCATCGTATTTGTCACGGACAGAAAGCGAATACACGGAATTATTCACTTTAATTACAAAGGCTTTTTCTTCCGGTTTTACTTCGATAATTTCAGCAACATAAGACTTGTTGTCCCTCAGCACATGAAATTTTCCGTGACCATATTCTAAAATATCCGCATGAAAAGGCTTTCCGTCGATGGTTTGATGAGTGGTATCATACTCCACTTTGAACTCCTGATTATTGACCAAGACTTTATACATAGAAACAAAGATACTATTTTCTACCGGTCATTTTTCCCGAAAGCTGTGCGGACCCTGGCAATTTTTATCTTTGGGCGCACATTCCCATGATCAGAAAATACATTTTTACCTTCCTTATCATCCTCTCCGGATGGTCCTGCTCCACAACCGTACATCCAACGAAGACAGGAAGCCAGACAGGGACCTCAGCGCAACAAGCACCGACACCGGAACCCGAAATTTACCATGGAGCGTATACCCGGATCAACGACCTTGTTCACACCCGTCTGGAAATTACTCCTGACTGGACAAAAAAACAGGTCAGAGGAACAGCGACACTCACTTTGCGACGGCATTTCTATCCAGGCGACAGTGTTGTTCTGAATGCGCGCGGGATGGATTTGCACACAGTAGTGCTGGCAAGTGCAGACGGATCTCGAAAGCCTTTGCCGTTTGTGTATTCCGAAGATCGTATCCACATACGTCTGGACCGTACGTATTCAAAAGACGAAACATTTACTATTTATATTGATTACACGGCCAAACCAAATGAACTGAAAACCGGCGGTAGTGCTGCGATCCAGGATGACAAAGGATTTTATTTTATAAATGCCGACGGCAAAAACCCTGACAAACCCACTGAATTCTGGACACAAGGAGAGACCGAATCCAATTCAGCATGGTTCCCAACAATTGAATCTCCGGAACAACGAATGACACAGGAGATTTACATCACGGTAGATACGGTATATGAAACCTTGTCAAATGGACTGCTTCTTTCTACCAGACTAAACAACGACGGAACAAAAACAGACTATTGGAAACAAAGTTTGCCGGCAGCTCCTTACCTCACCATGATCGCTGCAGGCGACTATGCAATTGTTAAAGAGAAATGGAGAGCAATTGAATTGAGTTATTATGTAGACAAACCGTATGAAAAATTCGCAAGGATGATTTTTGGAAACACCCCGGAAATGATGGAGTTTTTCTCAAAAAAATTAGGCGTTGATTTTGCCTGGGAAAAGTATGCCCAAATAGTTGTCCATGACTATGTGAGTGGTGCAATGGAAAATACTACCGCTGTTGTTCACGGCACCAATGTTCAACAGGATCCCGGCGAGTTCATGGACGGGAATTACGAAGATTACATTTCACACGAACTGTTCCACCATTGGTTTGGCAACCTGGTCACCTGTGAATCCTGGGCGAACCTTACCCTCAACGAAGGCTTTGCCAATTACAGTGAATACTTGTGGAAAGAATACAAATACGGACGAGATGAAGCGGACTGTCTCAACCAGGGCGATCAGGCGGCCTATATTCATTCCACCTCGAAAAATGATGCGGAGCTCATCCGTTATGGATATGCCGACAGGGAAGACATGTACGATGTGATTTCATACCAGAAAGGCGGAAGGGTCCTGCACATGTTGAGAAAATATGTAGGCGATGATGCTTTTTTTGCCAGCCTGAAATTATATCTCGAAAATAAAAGATTTTCATCGGCTGAAGTTCACGACCTCCGAATGGCTTTCGAAAAGATAACCGGTGAAGACCTGAACTGGTTTTTTAATCAATGGTACCTGAAGCAGGGAAAGCCAGCACTGACTATTTCATACAACTGGGACGAAGTAAGCCTTCAACAACACATCGTCCTGGAACAAACACAAGACTTCAGCAAGAATCCACTGTACAGGATTCCGATGGATGTGGATTTTTATTATGGCGGCAGAATCGAACGCAAAAGAATTGTCCTCGACAGTGCAAAGCAGGAATTCACATTCGCTCTGCCATCCAAACCCGACCTGGTGAATGTAGATGCGGAAAAAATGTTGCTTTGCACCCGAAAAGATGCGAAAGATAAAAATGCATGGCTTTTTCAATTTTATCATGCGCCATTATTTCTCGATCGATACGACGCTCTCGTGAAGCTGGCAACCGATTACCGGGCCGGAACACGGGAAGCGCAGGTTGTCCTGGATGCACTGCACGACCGCTCATGGAAAATCCGGCTCACGGGCCTTGACAATATTTCCGAGTTGGCAAAGAACAATCCTGATACTGTGTCCGGGATTATTCTCAAACTGGCAAAACATGATCCCTCTTCCGATGTCCGTGAAGCAGCGTTAAAAATGCTTGGAAAATATTTTAAATACGATGCATTCACTGCCGAATTTGCAAGCGCTCTGAATGACAGCTCGTACCAGGTGAAGGCACGTGCATTCAGGATCATCTCTGAAAAAGACAGCACCAAAGCTTTTCATTTAGCTCAAATTCTGGAAGCCGATTCCGGATCGGTTATCTTTTATGCACTCACTGCTTTTTATGCGGATCATCCGGAAGAAAATCATTTTCCATATTTCATCCGGGCAATCCGAAAAAGTAAAGGCTGGGAACGCTATCAGATAATGAATAATTTCGGGAAATACCTTGCCCGGCAGGAAGACACTTTAATACGGAAAGGAATTTCATTTCTCGAAACGTATGCCTCCTATACAGAAAAAAAACACCTGCTGAATACGATCAACAATTGTTACAAGACGATCCTTTCTGATCTTAAAGTACGCATTGAAACAAAAGAAACAGAACTTGAAAAAGCGGAGAAGGATAAAATCCCCTTTTCTGACCGTACTCTACTGACCAGGAAGATCCACGACCTGAGGGCATTGAAAGAAGAAGTCTCCAATGCACAGGACAAACTGCATCCGAATGCCGGCCACTGAAAAATCTTTTGCCGAAACAACACGTTATGATGGCCGGAAAATAACGGCTGTAGCTTTGGCATTTTTTATCCTGAACATTGTCTTAAAAATAATCTTCCTGGACCACAATGACATTGCACTGGATGAACCCTTCACGCTTTTTCATTCCCAAAAAACACTATCCGGAATTTTCGACTTGCTGAAAGACGAGAACAACCCGCCCTTGTATTTTATTCTGATGAAAGGATGGACCTCCCTGTTCGGGATCGGTGCATTTGCTGCGCGTTTTCCCTCCCTGCTGTTCAGTGCAGTTAGTGCTGTTATAATTTTCTTTACAGGCATCCGCTTCTGGAATTTCAGAACAGGATGCGTTGCCTCCGCGATCTATTCCTTTTCCACCTTTCACATGTTTTATGCTCACGACGCCAGAGTGTACTCACTTTTTTTTCTGCTCGCCTGCCTGTCGTTTTATTTTTTCCTGTCGCTCTATTCAACACCGGACTCCAAAGGTTCTTTGCTGTGGCTGATTGCTATCAATTGCCTGCTCCTCTATGCTCATTTTTTCGGCATCATCGCTATCGCCTCCCAGGTTGCTTGCGTATTGCTGCTCCGTACTTTCCGCGTAACTTTACTGAAACCCATGGCCTTGTGCACGGGAGCATTGTTCCTGTTTTTTCTTCCCTACCTGCCAGTTCTTTTTCACCGTTTCCAGGCTTCAACAAATAATTCATCGTGGATTCAATCGCCCATTGGGTCCGATCTCTATACAATGGTGTGGCGTTTTTCCAATGCACCGGTGACTACAGTCCTCTTCCTTACCTTGTTGTTCATTCTTGTTGTTGGCCTTATCACAAAAAAAATTCCGGTAACAAAAAGCACCCCCGAACATACCAAAGCAGTCCTCCTCCTGTTTATTCTCCCTTACCTGAGTACATTTTTGATCTCCTTCCACATCCCGGTATTCCTCGATCGGTATCTCATCTTTCTCTCTTTGTTTTATTACTTAGCGGTTGCTGTTGCTGCCGATCTGCTGGCACCAAAAAACAAGGCCGGATGGCTGATCCTGTTTGTCCCGGTTGCATTGATGGTGTTTACAATGAAGTTGAATCCGGACAAGAAAAGAAATGTGCGTGAACTCGTTGAAACGATCAGGCCGGTAATGAATGCAAAAACAGCCATCTATATTTATCCGGAATGGTTCGACCTCAATTTTGTGTACTACTACCGGCCCGAATGGTTCAGGGAACCCGGACGAACCAAACTGAAACTGGCCGAAGCAGGAATCTTTCCCGTATTAAACAAACAACAGATTGATACATCGCAGCTAAAATCATTCCATGAAGTGTACCTTATTGATGCTTCGGGAAGCCCGGGAGCAGAAAACAATCCGATTGCCCCTACACTGCAATTTTTTTTTCCGGAAAAAGATATTTCTGAAATTTACGAGCACCTTTACCTGATCCATTTTACCAGGCCGGAATGAGAACGATCGTACTCCTTATTCTTTTTTTGCTGCCGGCAGGAAGTTATGCTGCACCTTCCGATTCAACCCCGGGGACCTGGGGCATTGAAGTGAAGGCAGATTACGGATTTGTCATGGCTCACAAGCCTGCCGTCCTGCCTCTGCAGCAGGCACATATTCCGGGAATGGAGATTTCCTTTCTCCGACCTACAACCGGACAGAAATTCTGGGAAGAAAGTTTCCTGTTTCCTGACGAAGGATTTACACTTGCTTTCTTTGACCTGGGTAGTAAGGATTATCTTGGAAAGGGATTCGCAATTTATCCTTTCATAAATTTCCCGCTTCATTCCGCCACGGACTGGAAATTGTATTTCCGGTATGGCATGGGACTGGGCTGGATAGAAAAAACTTTCAATACCGGAGAGCGGATAAAAAACGGCGCCATCGGTTCTCACCTGAACGGGGTTCTTCACTTTGATTTCCATACAGAAAAAAAGCTGAGCAAAAACACACTGATCACAGCAGGAATTGGACTGACGCATTATTCCAACGGCAGTACTGCTATGCCAAACCTCGGCATTAACATTCCGGTTGCCCACATTGGCTTCTTGCATTATTTTGGAGCTCCGCAACCCCATGTTTCGCCAACGGAAGAAACCATTTCAAAAAAAGGAAGAATTGAAACTTACATTGCCGGAGCCTTTAAAAAAATTTATCCTCCACTGGGTAAAGTGTATCCTGCCGGAACATTTTCGATAGCAAGGATGCAGGCAATTTCGAGACGGAGTGACTGGGGGGCAGGTCTTGATATATTTTATGATGAAAGCATTCAAACACGCCTGACACTGGACCACCAACTCTCAGTGAGTCGTGCCGATAATTTTCGTCCGGGTATATACGGAGCTTACCAGGTTGCTGCAGGAAACCTGGGACTCATGTTTAATATGGGATATTATCCTTACACAAAATGGAAAGGTGATGGAAATTTCTACCACCGTATCTGCTTCCGGTATTATATCCGGAATTTTATAGTATGCCTGAATTTAAAAACACATTACGCCAAGGCCGATTTCATTGAATGGGGCCTGGGCTGGAAATTCGGCAAACGATAATCAATGAGAAGAATGACAACGATGCGCAGCAAATTAAAATTCATACTTTTCAAACGGACACCCCTGTTTCTTGCAGTTTCCGCTACTCTTTTGCTGACCACCTGTAAAAAAGACCATCTTATGGATTGCATCACCAGCAGCGGGGAAGACATTTCTGAATTTCGTCCTGTGGCATGGTTCAGTCGTGTTGATATGAAAGACCATGTAGACCTGGTCATTCATCAATCTTCAACTCCATACATACGTGTCACCGCCGGTTCCCACCTGATCGATGGAATCATCACAGAGCTCAGCAATGGAACCCTGTACATCAGAAATGAAAACCGTTGCAATTGGGTACGCAGTTTCAAAAATAAATATACTGTTGAAATCGGTATTGACAGCCTGCAGTCTGTTGCAACCTATGGAAATGGTGATGTGCGTTGTGCAGACACCCTGACTGCATACGATTTCACTTTTGACTCCTGGAATGCATCCGGAAGCATGGATCTGCTCTTGAAATGCCAGCGTTCCCATCTGAACAACAACACAGGCCGGATTGACATGCGTGTTGCCGGAATTGTCGGAGTCAGTTATATCGCTTTCAATGATGTCGGCATACTGGATGCAGGAAAAATGATTACGGATATTACATTCATGAGAAATAATTCAACAGGAGACATTAAAGTCTGCGCCATTCACGAGCTGGAAGTTGAAATACGTTACACTGGGAATATCTATTATACCGGAAATCCTTACAGGGTCAAAGAAGACAATACCGGAACAGGAAAACTGATTCCATTTTAAACGCATGTAACGGAATCCAAAGAAACTAAATCATTCCGGTCCGGAGTATCCGTGATCAATAAGTAAATGGGAATGGAAGGAGGCTGCGACGGCCAGTTCATCGCAACGGTTATTTTCAGGAGTGTGGGCATGGCCTTTCACCCAATGAAATTTCACATGATGCTTGCGGTAAATTTTCAGGAAACGCTGCCACAGATCCGGGTTCTTTTTTCCTGAAAAACCTTTTTTCTCCCACCCGAAAACCCATTTCTTTTCAACGGAATCCACCACGTATTTTGAATCGGAATAGATGACAACATGTTGCCCGTCTCTTTTCAGTGCTTCCAGTCCGACGATAACACTCATGAGTTCCATGCGGTTGTTTGTAGTCAGGCGATAACCCTGGGAAAGCTCTTTCCTGTGTTCTCCGGAAATCAGCACCACTCCATAGCCACCCGGACCAGGATTGCCGCGGGAGCTGCCGTCTGTGTAAATAGTAATCAAGCCGCTATAAATTTAATCCGGTTCAGAATTCTATCGTTGGCCATGTGATGCAATCAACACAGTTAATTCAGCTGCATCCAGACAATCCTTCCGGTTTTGTCGATATAGCCTCGCTTTGAATTTTGCTTCACAGCAGCAAGTCCGTTATGAAAACGCTCTGCTGAACTGAACTGAGGAGTAATGATAAATTTTCCGGATGTATTGATGTATCCCCATTTCCCATCGATCTTCACTGCTGCAAGTCCTTCCGAAAATTTTTTTTCATCATCTTCTCCATCCATATCGTCTTCAAATTTCGGATTGATGAGATAACTGCCGTCTCTGGAAATGTATCCCCATTTGTTACCCAACCGGACTGCAGCACAGCCTTCTGAGAAACTTTCTGCTTCATTGAACTGGTACGGAATAACAAGCTCGCCGGCGGAATTGATATACCCCCACTTCCCATTGAGGCGAACGGCTGCAAGTGTTTCACTGAATGGTTCCGCTTTTTCAAACTGCGGAGTGATGATGTATTTGTCTGCCTT
>DAORHY010000131.1:0-9297 GCA_035438225.1 Bacteroidia bacterium | reverse complement strand
ATTGTAGATTGGTGATTGTAAAGTGGTGATTGCAGATTGGTGATTTTAGATTTTTGTTGTGCTTTACTTGAACGTTCGAATTCCTCAATGATCAATTGTAAACTTTGCTATCCGGCTTTCTTGTATTGAATACAATTCAACTCTTTGTTCAGCATTTGTGTTTGACATCACACCAGCCAGACACCGTCTTCGCCTTCTGTTTCTTTCCAATGCACCTTCACTTTTTCTGAAGTTATCGTATCCACTGATATTCCGATGTAATCAGGTTCAATGGGTAGGTGACGGCTGTACCTGCGGTCAACGAGGGTCAGCAGTTCCACTTTACGGGGACGGCCAAAATCAACCAAGGCATCCATGCCGGCACGAATGGTTCGTCCGGTAAACAATACATCGTCTACAAGGATGACATTTTTATCTTCAATCAGGAAATCGATCCTGGTCTGGCTGGGAGTAATCATCTCTCTGCGCCGGTAATCATCCCTGTAAAACGTTACATCGAGTGTACCTACGGGAATTGCGGGAACGCCCAAAATCTCTTTCAGTGACGATTCAATGCGGCGGGCAACAAATATTCCACGGGGCTGGAGTCCGATGATAGCAGAATTTGAAAAATCATCGTGATTTTCGATCAGCTGGTAACACAACCGCTTGATCGTAATTCCAAAATGGGCACTGGTGAGCAACAGACGCTTTTGCATTCCGTTTTCAAACATACGCTTAAAAACGCAAAATTCAAAAAATGAGAATGCTCTTTGGTTTAATAAATTCCGTTTCCGGAAAGCATGGGCAGAGTTATACCTCTATTCCGAATTGTTTCAGATGATGTACAGCATGTTTATACAATAACGAGATCCATTCCTGAAAGTTCAACTCGCCGAAGAAAGGGTTGGCCACCGTGGATCCGGCATTTTGCTCAAAATGCTCAACAAAAAGCCTCATCTCGGTCTCCAATTCCAAAATCGCTGCTTCGGTATCTTTCAATCGCACTTCTGCGGGATGCTCACCCATCAGGGCGTTTTTTGTGTTGGGTCTGAATTCCTTTTCGCTGACAGCGAAATCCTTCATTGCCTGCAGTCGTTCAGCCGGAGTAATCACCGTTTGCAAATCCTTCCCATTTGCAATCCTTACCGAATCACTCATGTGTTCGATCATCTGTTGTACATTCATCTTACCCCACAATGGAGCAGTTGCCGGATCAATTGATCGGAGCTTAGCAATGAAGGTCCGTTGGAGAAAGTGGAGTTTACTTTTCATCTTACCTGGTTTTTCAGAATTAATTCCCGCTAGTTTGTTATTTGTTCTTGACTGATGGACTTTGAGAATGGATACAATTGCTGTTGGGTGTTGCACTAAGATTACTGCCAATAAATAACACCATCACAACTCAGAATTCATGAACCATCAATCATCACATAAATACAAATATACCATCTCCATTGCTTTTTATTAAAAAAAAATCCACCCTTTTAACAGGATGGATCTTTAACAATAGGAGAGATTAGAAAAAAATTAATCTTCTTTTTTCTCGTCAGCTGCTTTAATTGCTTCGCCGTCAACTTTTTTCTTTTCGGCAGCTTCCATTTCTGTTTTCAGGTTGCTCAGAGCAGTGAGATCTCCAAGAGTGGTTTTCTCAACACTTTCTTTCACCTTCTTCACAGCTTTAGCGCCTTCTTCACGCTCAACACCTTTTTGTGCGCTTTCGGCTGCACGGTTGGTTGCTGATTTTTCTTCGTGAATACGGCTGTGAGATACAACAATTTTACGTTGGTCTTTGCTGAATTCAATGACTTTAAAATCTGCCTTCTCATCCGGTTTCAGACTCTTGCCGTCTTCCTTCACCATGTGTTTGTTCGGACAGAAAGCCTCCACGCCGTAGGACAGTGCAATGGTTGCACCTTTTTCACCGATCTTGAGAACGGTACCTTCGTGGACTGAATCCATTACGAAAATGGTTTCAAACACATCCCATGGATTTTCTTCAAGCTGTTTATGGCCGAGGCTCAGGCGACGATTTTCAGGATCAACTTCAAGTACAACAACATTCATCCTGTCCCCTACTTTACAGAATTCAGAAGGGTGTTTCACCTTCTTGCTCCAGCTCAGGTCAGAGATGTGGACCAGTCCGTCAATACCTTCTTCCAGTTCAACAAATACTCCGAAGTTCTGGAAGTTTTTAACGGTAGCGGTATGTTTGGAACCAACGGGGTATTTAGTGGCAACGGCAACCCATGGATCTGCTTTCAGCTGCTTCAGACCGAGAGACATTTTACGCTCTTCGCGATCGAGGGTAAGGATCACCGCTTCGATTTCATCACCTACTTTCAGGAATTCATGCGGGCTGCGGAGGTGTTGTGACCACGACATTTCAGAAACGTGCACGAGGCCTTCAACGCCCGGAGCAATTTCAACGAATGCACCGTAATCGGCAATGACAACAACTTTACCCTTCACTTTATCACCGACATTCAGGTTTGCATCAAGCTGTGTCCACGGGTGTGGAGTAAGCTGTTTCAGACCGAGAGCGATCCGTTTTTTCTCGTCATCAAAATCAAGGATAACAACATTGATCTTCTGATCCAGTTTAAGTACTTCTTCCGGATGAGAGATGCGTCCCCAGGAGATATCCGTGATGTGCAACAATCCGTCGACACCGCCAAGATCCATAAACACACCATAGGAGGTGATGTTCTTCACTGTACCTTCGAGAACTTGTCCCTTCTCGAGTTTCTTCATGATCTCTGCCTTTTGAGCTTCGAGTTCTTCTTCGATCAGGACTTTATGAGAAACAACTACGTTTTTAAATTCATTGTTAATTTTCACAACTTTAAACTCCATCGTTTTACCAACGAACTGGTCGTAGTCGCGGATTGGCTTCACGTCAATCTGAGAACCCGGAAGGAAGGCTTCAATGCCAAATACATCGACAATTAAACCACCTTTCGTGCGGCATTTTACATAACCGGTAATGATCTCATCGCCTTCCAGCGCAGCATTTACACGATCCCATGATTTGAGGGCACGGGCTTTTTTGTGAGACAGGATCAGCTGACCGTTTTTGTCTTCCTGTGTTTCCACATAGACCTCCACCCGGTCGCCAACTTTCAGGTCAGGCATGTGGCGGAATTCAGCCAGGGGCACCAAACCATCGGATTTGTAGCCGATATTGATCAGCACATCCTTCGGAGTAATTGAAACTACCAGTCCGTCTACAATGTCGTGCTCCACCACTGAATTCAGGGTTTTGTCGTACATCTGTTCCATTTGTGTGCGCTCTTCAGCAGAATAGTCGGAACCGCCTTTTCCTGTGGAATCCCAGTTAAAGACTTCTGGTTTGTACTCCGATTTTTGGTTTGTGATTTCTTCGGTAATCATTTAGTTTTTAGAATTATTATGAAAGTTTCGGTTTTTCGCTTAAAAGGGACGCAAATGTATCGAAATAAATCTTACCAAAAAAGGGTTGGAAGGGAGTTTTTTTAACGTATAGTGGTCAAAATGAGGAAAAAGAGAAAAATTCAAAGACCTTAAAAAATCAGGTGAAAATTAATTACGTAAACAACTATAAATCAATGAAATAAACAACATCAAAGACAACCGGATACAATTCGGATTTTTATAAAAAATCGAAACCCGGGCTCAGACCTGGGCTTTATTCAACTCAGAAATGAAGTCGGCCACCTTTTCCATGAGCCATCGGGGTGTCGAAGTTGCCCCGCAGATTCCAACAGAATCAGTATTTTCAAACCATTCCGGAAGCAATTCTTCAACATCGGAAACAAAATAGCTTCTGGGATTTGCAGCATGACAGACGTCAAAGAGCGCCTTGCCATTCGAGCTTTTCTTTCCACTCACAAAAATCAAAACATCATGCTGGATTGAAAATTTTTTAAGCTGTGGTTCACGGTTGCTTACCTGCCGGCAGATGGTATCATTGGAACTAAAAAACTCTTCCTGAAGTTCTTTTCGTTGTACAGCTGCGGATCGTTCCTCCAGCATTGATTTCATCTTCTTGAAGCCTTTGGAACTTTTCGTGGTTTGAGAGAAAAAATATACTGGGCGGGAAAAATCAATTTTATCCAGGTCATCTTCATTCTTTACGATCAATGCAGTTCCGTCAGTCTGGCCTACCAGGCCATTGACTTCAGCGTGTCCCGTCTCACCATAAATTACGATCTGTCCGCCGGTCTCAAGTACTTCATCAAAACTTGTCCGCACACGGTGCTGAAGTTTGAGAACCACGGGACAAGAGGCATCAATCAACTCAATATTATTATTCAGTGCAGTCTGGTAAGTTTCTGGTGGTTCGCCATGAGCACGAATGAGCACTTTGCAATCGTGCAGCGTTTTCAATCTTTCGTGATCAATAATTTCAAGACCCCGGGAGGTGAGCCGTTCAACTTCTTTGTTGTTGTGAACAATATCACCAAGACAATACAATTTCCCGGACAATTGAAGTTCTTCTTCTGCTTTCTGAATGGCATAAACTACACCAAAACAAAAGCCCGAATGGGGGTCAATTATGACTTTCATTAGTGCAAAGATACGAAAATTGTTTGGGTTCAGAGTTTGTGGGCTGACGGGTCAGTAGTTATTGAGTTATTCGGTAATTAAATTCACGATTTCGTCTCGGATCAGTTTCGGAAAATGAATCTGCGGGAACAGCCATTCTAAAAACCGCTTGATAATCATCTTCTTTGAAGATCTGCGTTGATTCACGAACCGGATTCTTTGCCATTGATTTCATTTATTATTTATTCAATCTTCATGATTGCATTCTAAAATCTTTTTATACTTTTAAATTTTCAGAATCACAGACAGCATCTCCTCCCTCCCCCCTATTGTATTCCTAATTTAAACCTCACCATGAAACAAATCCGCCTTGCAATTTCATTCTTTCTATTCTTCACTTTGACAGGGAAAGCTCAATTCTCTGTTGATTCTACACAGGCATTTGCAGTTTGCAATGCCGGTTCCGCACAGCAATCGGTGCGCGCGTTCTCCCTTGAAGGCAGTGGCTATATCAGTACATGGATCGACAAGCGGAATGGAAGCAATGGGACAGGATTGTATCTTCAACGCCTCGATACTTCAGGTGTTCCCCTGCTGGCTGCCAATGGCCTGGAAATTTACTCTGCTGTAGGAAAAGAAATCTGGGGATATGATATTGCTCCCTGGCAAAATGGATTTCTGATTGCCTGGGTTCAGGGTGGTTTTGGAATCGGTGGTGACAGTTTATTTTGTGATTATATCGATGCTTCAGGCAATCATCTTTGGAATCAACCCATCAATGTTTCCAATAAAACAGCAAGTGTAATCTACATTTCACAAATCGGGCTCAAAGTAATGCCGAATGATTCGGGTGCTTTTATTACCTATGGCCTGGTTATCAGCGGAGGAGCCGATTTTTTCAGTTTCAATAGAATTGATTTCACTGGAAATCTTTATTGGCCAGTCAATAATTTTGTGATTGCATTGAATGGATATGTTTTTGTTCCTGAATATGATCAGCACAATGGATTTTATGTTGCAACCAGTGGCGGTGGTATTGGTGCGCCCATTAAAGTACAACATTATGGTTTGGATGGAGCTTCCACATTTCCAGCCGAAATTGATGTGACGCAAGGCACAGGCGGAAGAAATATCAGTTGGAGTGTTTTGTGTGATGCAGATACCAATGCTTATGTAATATGGGACGATAACACAGGAGATATCCGGATTTCAAAAATAAATCCTCGGGGAAATCTCGTCTGGCCTTCCGGTTTTAAGACAGTTTGCGGTTACTCAGGTGCACAAGCGTATTTGTCTCCACTTTTATACAACAACACTATTTATGTAACCTGGAGTGATGGCCGCATTCCGGCAGCAAATGCTTTTATTTATGTACAAAAGATGGACACATCCGGTACTGCTCTCTGGACACCCGACGGTGTAAGCGTATGCCGGCTCAACAGCTATATTCCCTATGCAAAATTGGCTGCTGGCAGGAATGGAAACATTGTGAATACATACCTGGCAGGAGGAACGTTTCGTGCACAATGCCTTGCTCCGGACAGTACGTCTTTGTGGCAAAACAACGGGATCCCTGTTGCCTCTGCTGCAGTACCTTTTTACGATGATTATGTACTTGTATCGGACACTTCCGGAGCTGTTGCGGCTTTCTGGTCTGACGACAATGACATTTTTGCAGCCCGTATATCTCCGGATGGTATTTTAACAAAAACAAACACGTTGAATCCGGAATCCTTCAGCATCTATCCAAATCCTGCATCCGGTTTATTGTACATAAAATGCGACCATAACTACAAACAGGTCAATACACGCATCCTTTCTTACACTGGCCAGGTAGTTGTTCCGGAGCAGCCTGTAAATAATGCTTCAACACAATTCTCAGTAATATCATTAACAGGATTAGCTTCTGGTATCTACATGGTGGAAATTGCCGCAGATGGAAATAAGTTTGTGCACCGATTGGTCATAGAGTAAATCTAAAGCCGTGTTTCGACCTTCCTGATTCCTGAAAAAGTTCATGTGCTCAGCCATGCACTTGAACGCAGGTCAAACCTAAAAAATCAGAAATTTCGACTGCGTGGATGACCTTCATGAGCCGACTAAAATTCTCCCTGAAAAATATTTCGTTCAGGTTAGATGTCATGCCTCAACTTCGATATTCTTTTTTTTCACCAGGTCGAGCGCAAAGCGGAACTGTTCAAGTTCAGTGAGGTTTGAATTATCGAGAATGATTGCATCTTCCGCCTGACGCAATGGACTTTCGGAACGATGGGTGTCTGTGTAATCACGGTCCTGGATATTTTTCATCACTTCATCAAAAGTGACCATGAAACCCTTGGCATTCAGCTCATCGAACCTGCGCTTTGCCCTGATTTCATCTCGGGCAGTCATGAAAATTTTCAGTTCTGCATTGGGAAATACTTTCGTGCCAATATCCCTGCCATCCATTACAATCCCTTTGTGGACTCCGTAACTCTGCTGGAGCTCCACCATCCGGTGCCTGATTTCAGGAACTGCGCTCACCGGGCTGACCCAATCCGAAACCTTAAGATCACGAATCCGCTTTTCCACATTCAGACCGTTAAGGAAAACCTCTGACAACCCCGTTTCAGGATTGACATGAAAGCTGATGTGAATATTATCCATCAGACCTTCCAGCTGCTTTTGAGTCATTTCAGCCAGTTGCTCCAGTGTAATATCGTGCTGTTGAATAAAAAGTGTAACGGCACGGTACATTGCTCCGGAATCTATATAGCTGTAAGCAAGTTTTTTAGCCAATGCTTTTGCCAGGGTACTTTTCCCGCAAGAGGAATAACCGTCAATCGCAATGATAATTTTCTGATTCTTCACAGACGGCTTTTCTTGCATAATAAAGGATACAGATGGCGGGATAATAATGCTTTTCATAGCGTATGGGCAAAGAAACAAAGAAAAAAGGAAATAAGTAAGGGAAGTAGTTGACTCCCTCCTGCAGTCGGTAGTTTCAAGTCTCTTAAATTTCCGAAATTTCAAAACCCAATCCCCGACTCCATTTTCCTATAGCTTATACTCCATTCCAGACTACGGTCAACAAACTACCGACTACCGACTACCTGCTACTGGCTACCGCTATTGGCCATAGCCACCCTGCTCCTCATAAAAAATTGAACATACGACCGCATAATCCTATATTCGCTGTTCATACTACATTGATGAAACCCGGAAAACGAGGCTTTGGATATTTCATTGCTTTTTTTCTTTTAATTTCTTCTTCTTCCTTAGCACAGGACATCCTGGTGAGGACGAACAATGATTCCATCCGGGTCAAAATCGTGGAGATGACAGGAGAAAAAATTCGTTTTCGGTACCCGGGAATGAAAACCGGTCCGGTGAAGGAAATTCCGAAGAATCAGATCAAATCCGTCATTTACGAAAACGGAACAACCATCACCATTATCTACAATCCTTATGAAGTATCCAGGGATCTGACCGTCCCGGACAAAAAGCACGCAATAAAAGGAGACCTCATCGCTCCGTTTATGAATCATGTCACTTTAGGGTATGAACAAAGCCTTAAGCTTGGTCTCAACCTGGAATTGAAAGCCGGTATCATCGGTATGCGACTGAATGAAGATCTGAAATACTCCGAAGGATTCCTGGTCAAAGCCGGTTTAAAATTTGTGAAATGCACAGAAGGAATATGGAAAGGCCTGAAATACAAGGACCCGCTTAAAGGAAGCTATTTCAGGCCGGAATTGATCTTCAGTTCATTTAAAACTTTTGAAAAAAATAACACCATACAATACAATCATTATACAGTGAACATTGCCTTCGGAAGACAAACAGTGATCAAACGGTTATTCCTTTTCGACTGGTACGGTAGCATCGGAACCGGATTCAAGACTACTTCTTACACTCAGAAATCTGAATATGACAGCAAAGAAGTTGATTTCAATTATGCCTATTCCCACCTTTTCTTTGGAAAAAAACTGCCATTGGTACTGAGTGGCGGGATTTCGATCGGGATGGTATTTTAACCGGAGTCGGATCCAACGTTCCCAGGTTTCAAAGGGTTTTCGATCAAAAAATTTATGGAACAAGGTACCTGGCTTACATTTTTTTGCTCTACTTCTTCTTTGTAAACTCTGCAAGATTTGTACTGATCGAAAAATGGTTGGCCGACCCGGCAAGGTGGTAGTTCCCCCGGCCGTAGCTTAGAATAAATTTACTGATTTTTAGTCCGAAGCCAAAAGAAAAGCCAACAGTGCCCGGACGGGTGTCGATGAGCAATTCACGGCGACGTTGAAAATTATAAGCCGCTCTTAGGTGGAAGTTTTTAGAAAGCAGGATTTCAGTTCCGATAATAAAATGCCTGGACAATTTATTCCAGAAACCAATGGTATTGAGTTGCGCCTCACCGGTCAGCGGATCTACATCGCCAAGATCGTATGGGTCTGAATACGATAAATCAAACTTCTCGAGGTGTCTGTAGGTGAGATTAAACCGGAGGGGAGTGTGTGCAAGCCGCTTCGAAACCGCTATCAATGCCTCTGTTGGCAAAGGTTCATTATTTTTCTTCACATAATTTTTCAACTGAGCGCCAATGTTCCTCGCTTCCAAGGTGATTGTCCACTGATTCAAAGAATCATAATAGGTTCCGGAAATATCAGCGGCAAGTCCGAAGGCATTATAAATATAATAGTCGCTGTAAATTCCTTTCATTGCAGCACCGACTGAAAAACGCTCGTTGTACTGATACCCCCAACCGATATTCAATGCATAGTCGGCTGCATTGAAAGTCCCCTGAACATC
>DAORHY010000130.1:0-9360 GCA_035438225.1 Bacteroidia bacterium | reverse complement strand
GTAGTCGGTAGTCGGTAGTCGGTAGTCGGTAGTCGGTAGTCGGTAGTCGGTAGTCAAAAAGGCATTCAAAATAAGCAATAACCAACAACCAACAACCAACAACTCAGAATTCATAACTCACAATACCCTACCTTGTGCCTCTGCGAGATCGAACCTCACAGAGGCATTTTTTTAATGAATATTTATTCATTAACTTGTGCCCGATATGGCAAGAATCCGTGATGAGCAAAAAGTAGAATTGATTTACCAGGCGGCCCTGGAACTGGTATTGAAACAGGGTTTTAGCGGGTTGAAGATGGCTGATGTTGCGGTTCATGCAGGCTTGGCAACCGGTACGGTTTACATCTACTTTAAAGATAAAGAAACCTTAATTCATCAACTGTACAATCATCTTAAAAAGAAATGTGTTGAGATGTATGCCGAAGGCCTGGAAGGAGAAGACTCCTTCAGAAAATTAGTCCGGCGACTCTGGAAGCAGTTTTTTAATTTTTGCATTGAACATTCTGCGGAGGTCGCTTTCCTGGAACAATACCATCGTTCGCCTTACCTGAAAAGTCAGAATAAAAAGGACAGTAATTATTTGTATGGACCGTTCCTCGACATGTTCAGCCGTGGTCTGCAGGAGAAGCGCCTGATAAAAGCGGATAAAGAAATTATCCTGGCCCTCCTGGTGGGGCCTGTGCATGAAATGATTCGGCTGCACCGTGATGGCACGTTGAAAATTACACCATCCGTGATCGACTCAACCTTTGAACATGTCTGGGAATGTGTGAAACGGTGAAATTTACACTGACATTTATGTAGCTATATGAAAAACCTGTTGTTGCGCTATGTGAAGTATAATTACTGGGCGAATCAGCGTTTGCTGGAATTCATTGCCGCCAATTGTACAGATGAACAATTACAAATGGAATTGGTAAGTAGTTTTCCAGGCATCCGGAAGACATTATTGCATACCTGGGGAGCTGAATCCATTTGGCTGATGCGACTTCAGGGAACCTCTCCCGGCACCTGGACATGGATGGAATTTAAAGGTACGCAAGCGGAATTGCAGTCGCTTTTCCTGGAGAATGATCAGCACTGGATTGATTTTGTAGAATCGAAGGATGAAAATTATTTACAAGGGATGTTTGCGTTCAAAACCCTGGATGGAACGGAACATACAAGCAGCCGTTCCGAAGCAATTCATCATTGCATGAATCACAGTACATTTCACCGCGGTCAACTGGTTACTTTATTACGCCAGGCAGGGGCCACGAAATTGCCGGCTACTGATTTTATTGCGTATTGCCGGCTGTAAATCGGGGTTACCACGAAAGCACAAATAGCATTCGTGCTTTTGTGGAAAATAAAATCAGAAAAACTTTTCCATGACGATATTTTTATCGCACGGCAACCACTGCTGTACAATTTCAGGATGTGAACTCGCTTTTTCCATGAGCACTGTATAACCAAGTCCACTGTAAATTTTAAATGCCACAGTATTTGATTTCAAAACATGGATCTGGGAATAGTTTATATCCGGACGACGTTCGCGTAGCAGACGTTCTTTTTCTTTCATCAATCCCGCCAAAATTCCCTTACCCCGAAATTCAGGAAGTGTAAGTCCAATATCAATGATCAATGCGTCCTGCTTCCAATGATGATGAACTTCATTGATGTAAGGCATTTTTGATGCGGCCAATTCGAGATTTCTTTCGGGAATGAAGTATTTGAAAAGTGTACCCTTAATGATGGTTCCGGGTTGTCCGCTTTCACCTTCAATCCAACCCGCAACCGCGCCTGCAACCTTTCCTTCGTATTCCGCTATAAGGTAATCGGAAAAACAAAGTTCCTGCCCGGTTGCATCCTCAGCCAAAATGTTTACCAGAATTTTTCTTATCTCTGATTCCGGAAGTTCAAAAATCCGGCTGTAACTAAAAACATCCGTTCCACTTTTCTCTGCAGCAACAATCGTTTCAATTAAAAAGGGAATATCTTTTTCTTCAGCCTTTCGGAATACCAATGGGTTCTGTTCCATGAAAGAAATATTTTGATCCGGAGTAGTCCATCAATAGAATCTGGGAATATTAACCGGATGAATGTGGAAGATAACAAGAAATCAATTTCGCTTCAATAACGCGTCCCAGCCCTGCGCCGTTAAAGCCACCTGGTTTCCGGATTTATCAACCAGGTGTGCACCGCTTGCAGCATCCGTGATGTGGCCGATAATGGAAATGTCCATGTGCATGCGGAGTTTTTCATAGTCTTCCTGGCGGATGGTGAATAATAATTCATAATCCTCGCCGCCGCTGAGCGCACATACCGTTGGGTCCAGTCCGAATTCGCGTGCCCGGTCATAGGTCTGCGGATCAATTGGAATTTTATCTTCGTAAATCGCACACCCTACATTTGATTGCCGGCAAATGTGAAGCACTTCCGATGACAATCCATCGGAAATATCAATCATGGATGTCGGTTGCACACCCAGTTCACGGAGCTTTTCCGTGATTTCACGCCTGGCCTCCGGTTTCAGCTGGCGTTCGAGGATGTAGTCGTTCCCGCTCAGGTCGGGTTGTATTTTGGGGTTCTCAAGAAAAATTTTCTTCTCCCGTTCCAATACCTGCAATCCCATATACGCTCCGCCAAGATCTCCGCTGACACAGAGCAGATCGTGTTCTTTCGCGCCGCTGCGGTAAACAATCTGTTCCTTTTCCGCAGTGCCAATGGCAGTGATGGATACTATCAGTCCGGAAGTGGATGTCGTTGTATCCCCTCCGACTAAGTCAACTTTGTATTGTTCACAGGCGAGTTCCATACCCTGGTAAAGCTCTTCCACGGCTTCCAGAGAAAAGCGATTGGACAGTGCCAGGCTCACCAGGATTTGTTTTGGTATCGCGTTCATCGCATAGATGTCGCTCAGGTTAACGACCACTGCTTTGTATCCAAGGTGTTTTAACGGGTGAAACATCAGGTCAAAATGAACACCTTCTACCAGCATGTCGCACGTCGCAACGGTCATCAGGCCTTTGGAATCAATAACTGCAGCATCGTCACCGATGCCTTTGAGTGATTCAGAGTTACGTAAGCGAATGCTTTTTTGAATAATATCAATCAGGCCGAATTCACCCAATACCCCTAATTCCGTCCGTTTTGCAGTATTTTCAAACATATTTTCTCAGTTGGACAGCGAAGGTACTGGAAACGCCAGAAATTCCTTCCATGGTAATTATGAATATCGGGAAGTTCTTTCCGGAAAAACTGCAAAACGGTGAACTCTTGATCGAAGAGGAAAAGCTTATTTGTAAATGTATTTCTCGTACTTCCCAAAATTTCCCTCCTTCACACTCAGTAGCCGGCTTGCATCTGCACCGCTGACTTTTCCACTCTTGTAAATATCCATGACCAGTGTAGAAAAAGTCCGGCTGCTGCGTCTCAGTTGCATCACATAATAATTCGGACCACCGGAAGATTTCGGCTTCCTGGATTCCCTGATCAGGAATTCTTTCCAGACCTGGTCGGCCTCTTTGTGAAGTATACTGAATTTATCTTCATTAATCAATTGCAGCCGTCTTGCCCGTACAAGAAATGCCTGGTTACTGACTCCCAGCCTACGACCGGCTTTCGCGATGTGGCGAAGTGTGAGTTCCCCTTTTACTTCCAGGAATGAACGGACATCAGCCTCCGGCAATATAGCTTCTTCAGCCACTGCACGGCAGAATTTCTCCACTACATGAAGTCCCTGCGGCTCCTGGAGACTTATTCCGGTGTCATTTGAAATTCCGGAAACTCCGATCCAAATATGCGCCAGTCCGTGCACAAGCGAGAACAACTGTCCATGTTCCCAGTCGTCTGCATTAATAAAAATGAAGGGTGCAAACTTATCTGCGATGGCGAATCCTTTGAAGGTGTCGCTGTCCAGTTTTAACCGAGTATGAAAATTACTGCTGAGAGTTACAAAGATCCGGCGACTTTCGGCTTGTTCTATCCAGTGTTTGAGTGGTTTCAGATCAGCCTTTCCGGGCTGAATATTCAGTGTTTTACGAATGTCCTTCGCAACGACATCTGCCAGGCTTTTGATCGTATACTTGCCCACAAATTCAATTTTTTTCTCCCTTTTTCCTGCCAGAAATTTACTCATCCACTCCTGCTTCTCCTGGATTTCACGCATCATAAAAATGACCGCAGTACTGAGTTCAGCTTCTTTGTTGCTACGAAAATCTTTCAGCAGTGGAAAATCTTTTGGGATATACTTCAGGTAAAAAACATCCACGGGTCTGCGGTAAAGGCGCGCGAGTTTCTCAACCTGTTTCACGCTCGGCCATTCCACTCCTTCAGGCGATTCCCAATCTTTTATTCGTTCAACTTTGCATGTCTTTGAAATTGTAGACGCTGCTTTCTCCAGTGAAATCTTTGCAGTTTTCCTTGCCCATTTTAGGACTTCGCGGTTGATGTTGGCACGGGTTGGCATGGTTTGTTGTCAGAAGTCATTGGTCAGAAGTCATTGGTCTGTAGTCTGTAGTCTTTTGTTTGTAGTCTTTTGTTTGTAGTTTTATTATGGGTTTAGAAAGTACAAAATAAATAAAACATGATAGTACTAGACCAAAGAGAACCAATACCGGGTGAGTTTTAGACCTGAATCAGGAACAAAAACAGTCAAATACTTGTTAATCAAGTAATCAGAAGGGTGCAAAAGGCTTGTTTAGAACCTATCTAAATAGTACCTTTGTACTTGATTATTAAGCAAAAACAAGATGATAACGGTAACAGAAAAGGCTAAATCTAAGGCAATTGAGCTGATGGAGGCTGAAAATAAGACCGAAGGGGCGTTTATCAGGGTGGGAGTTGAGGGTGGTGGTTGTTCCGGATTGACGTATAAACTTGAATTTGATACTGTAACGCGTCCGGATGATAAGATCTTTGAAGACAAAGGCATTAAAATCGTTTGTGATAAAAAGAGTTTTCTCTACCTCATCGGAACCGAACTGGATTTCAGTGACGGTTTGAATGGAAAAGGGTTTGAGTTTCATAATCCAAATGCATCAAGAACCTGCGGATGCGGAGAGTCGTTCTCAGTATAAATTAGTGGATGGTGAAGAGTCAAGAGTAATGAACCATTCACTGAATAACGCAATAACCTGTTAATCCAATAACCTGATAATGTCCGGGGATCAAAAAATAATAACGGAAGTAACCGAAAGCGACTACAAGTGGGGTTTTATTTCTGACATCGAATCAGATCAGGCACCGAAGGGATTGAATGAAGAGGTCGTTCGATTTATTTCTCTGAAAAAGAATGAACCGGCCTGGTTGCTTGAATGGAGGCTGAAAGCCTACCGCCATTGGCTTACCATGACAGAACCCGTCTGGCCGAATGTGCATTATCCGAAGATTGATTTCAACGATATCATTTATTATTCAGCTCCTAAGAAGAAGCCGGTGTTGAACAGTCTGGATGAACTGGATCCGGAAATCAAAGCAACATTTGATAAACTTGGGATTTCTCTCGAAGAGCAAAAACGTCTGTCCGGTGTTGCTGTGGACGCTGTTATTGACAGTGTATCCGTGAAAACCACCTTTCGTGAATCTCTTGCAGAACTTGGAATTATTTTCTGCTCCTTCAGCGAAGCGGTTCACGATTATCCGGAACTGGTAAAGCAATACCTCGGAACAGTGGTACCGCATACGGATAATTATTATGCAGCCTTAAACTCAGCGGTTTTCAGTGACGGCTCATTCTGTTACATTCCCAAAGGCGTTCGGTGCCCGATGGAATTGTCAACGTATTTCAGGATCAATTCGGCAGGAACGGGTCAGTTTGAACGGACATTGATCATTGCAGATGAAGGAGCGTACGTCAGTTATCTTGAAGGATGCACTGCTCCGATGCGCGATGAGAATCAGTTGCATGCTGCGGTAGTGGAGATTTATTCTCACAAAGATGCACAGGTAAAATATTCAACTGTTCAAAACTGGTACCCTGGTGACAAAGAGGGCAAAGGCGGCATCTACAATTTCGTCACCAAACGTGGCTTGTGTGCCGGAACAAATTCAAAAATTTCCTGGACACAGGTAGAAACCGGTTCAGCCATCACCTGGAAATATCCAAGCGTGATCCTGAAAGGAGATCATTCAATCGGCGAATTCTACAGCGTCGCAGTTACAAATAATTACCAGCAGGCGGATACGGGCACAAAAATGATCCACCTCGGAAAAAACACAAAGAGCACAATCATTTCCAAAGGTATTTCCGGAGGAAAAAGTCAGAATAGTTACCGCGGATTGGTTCGCATCAGCAGGAAAGCGGACAACGCCAGGAATTTTTCCCAATGCGATTCACTCCTGCTTGGCGATCAATGCGGGGCGCATACATTTCCCTACCTTGAAGTAAGTAACAAAAGTGCGATCGTTGAACACGAAGCGACGACTTCGAAAGTCGGAGAGGATCAGATTTTTTACTGCAATCAACGTGGTATTTCTACAGAGGATGCAGTTGGATTGATCGTCAACGGTTATTGTAAAGAAGTATTTAATCAACTTCCAATGGAATTCGCAGTAGAAGCGCAAAAGCTCCTCGCGATTTCCCTCGAAGGAAGTGTAGGCTAATCAACCGTTGTGCTCTTTGCGTCTTAGCGAGAAAAAGGTTCACGCAAAGACGCAAAGAGCGCCACGGAAAATAAAGAACAATGTTAGAGATAAAGAATTTACAGGCGAGAGTAGAGGAGAAGCAGATTCTCAACGGTATCAACCTGAACGTGAACCCGGGTGAGGTGCATGCTGTTATGGGACCCAATGGTTCCGGGAAAAGTACATTGGCTTCAGTGCTGGCGGGCCGCGATGAATATGAAGTGACCGGCGGCGAAGTGCTCTACAAAGGAGAAAACCTCCTGGATATGGCGCCGGAAGAAAGGGCTCGCAAAGGGTTGTTTCTCGCTTTCCAGTATCCTGTGGAAATCCCCGGGGTAACGAATGCTAATTTTCTCAAAACAGCATTGAATGAAATTCGCAAGGCAAACGGACAACAGCCGATGGATTCGAAAGAGTTTCTTCAGATCATGAAAGAGAAAATGAAACTGGTGGAGATGGACAAAGCCATGACCCAACGTTCGGTGAACGAAGGGTTCAGCGGAGGAGAGAAGAAACGCAATGAAGTTTTCCAGATGGCAATGCTTGAACCGACACTCGCCGTTCTGGACGAAACGGATTCCGGGCTGGATATTGATGCTCTGCGTATCGTGGCGAATGGGGTGAATGCATTGCGCAATAAAGACAGGTCCTTCATTGTGATTACACATTATCAGCGTTTGCTCGATTACATTGTACCGGATTTTGTCCATGTACTCTACAAAGGACGTATCGTTAAATCCGGTACGAAAGAACTTGCCTTGGAACTCGAAGCAAAGGGTTACGACTGGATCAGGGAAGAAAACAACGTTCACATTTAAGACTGAATCTCAAAGGCATGAATCCGGGCTATCAACATAAAGGAACAGAAGAATATATCGAATCTTTCGAGCGCTTTGCATCTGCACATGTCCGGGACAATTCCGCACTGAACACACAGGCAATACAGCGTTTCAGGGAGTTGGGATTTCCAACCACGAAAAATGAAGAATGGAAATATACCAATGTGTTCCCTATCCTGAACAATTCCTTTTCACTTCCATCTCCTTCGTTTCGTTTAAAGAAAGAAGACATTCAGCCGCTTTTACTCACCGGGAAAGATTCGATTGTACTTGTATTTGAGAACGGATACCTGAACAAAGAACTCTCCAGCATGGAAGGCATTCCAAAGGGTGTGATCATTGAATCCCTTGCAGCCATGCATCAGCACGAGCGGGTAAAAATGCACCTGGGAAAATATGCGCCGATGAAACAGGAAAGTTTTGTCGCACTCAATACCGCTTTTATTTTTGACGGCGCATTCATTTACCTGCCGGCGAACACCCGTGTTGAGAAACCCGTCCATCTATTGTATATTAACGATTCCAGGGAACATGCTACCGTTGTTTATCCGAGGAATCTTATCGTTGCAGAAAAGGATGCGTCGTGCAGGGTAGCGGTAACTTATCACACGCTGGGAAATGTGAACCCTGCATTTACAAATAGTGTTACAGAAGTCGTTGCCGGGCCAACTACCAATGTTGAATTGGTAAAGATTCAGAACGAAAACAATTCCACCTATCATATCAGCCACACGGAGGCAATTCAGGAACGTGATTCTGTTTTTAACATCAGCACCATTACGCTTGGTGGACAAATGGTCCGCAACAACCTTCACATTGTACTCAATGATGTAAATTGTGTGGCGCACCTCTATGGTTTATACATCACTGACGGAAATCAGTTGGTCGATAATCATACTCTCGTGGATCACGCCAAACCGAATTGCGAAAGCAATGAATTGTACAAAGGTGTTCTCGGGGGGAAATCACAGGGTGTATTTAATGGAAAAGTCTTTGTACGACAGGATGCGCAAAAAACCAACGCCTATCAATCGAATAAAAACATATTGTTGAGCGACGAAGCGACAATGAACACAAAGCCCCAGCTTGAAATCTTCGCGGATGATGTGAAATGTTCACACGGTGCCACGACTGGTCAGCTGGATGCAGAAGCATTGTTTTACCTCCGTTCCCGCGGGATCGGGGAGAGCGAAGCAAAAGCCTTCCTGAACATCGCCTTCGCAGCGGACGTGATCAAAAATATTTCCCTAGAATCGCTCCGCGATCGTCTCATGCCGCTGATTGAAAGAAAACTGAAGCAAGGATAAGTTATGACAAAATCCGGTTCATCCACATTCCTTCCGAAACAGCATGTTTTTGATGTGCTCGAAATGCGCAGGGATTTTCCGGTGCTGCATCAAAAAGCACATGGAAAACCGCTGGTCTACCTTGACAATGCAGCGACTTCCCAAAAGCCGCAGTCTGTTATTCATGCATTGACAGAATATTATTCCACTTACAATGCGAACATCCACCGCGGTGTTCATTTTCTGAGCCAGAAGGCTTCGCAGGCATTTGATGATGTACGTGTGAAAGTTCAGAAATTTATTCATGCTGCATCTGAAAATGAGATTGTCTTTGTCCGTGGGACAACAGAAGGAATTAACCTTGTCGCCGCTACGTTTGGAAGAATGAATGTACAGGCCGGAGACGAAATCATCGTTTCGGCGATGGAACATCACAGCAATATTGTTCCCTGGCAAATGCTGTGTGCAGAGAAGAAAGCTGTACTCAGAGTCATTCCGATGAACGATGAAGGTGTGCTGGACATGGAGGCATTTTTCTCACTGCTGACAACCAAAACAAAACTGGTTTCGGTCGTTCATACTTCCAATTCTCTCGGGACAATCAATCCGGTGAAAGAAATGATACGCCT
>DAORHY010000129.1:0-9465 GCA_035438225.1 Bacteroidia bacterium | reverse complement strand
CAAAGATACAAAATTACACTTCTACAACCTTCACAAAGTGCGTCCTTAGTAAATACAAATTACCGGGTCTGTTTTTTCTATCCAAGTCACCATGAACAAACCGTGTCATTCTTTGTATATTCGTAGAAATTCTTCTTTTGATTAGTAAACACTACTTCAGCCATAAAAGTTCTGAACTTTATCGTGAATTCACTTAAAATTTACAAATCCTCCGCCGGTTCCGGGAAGACGTTCACACTGGTGAAAGAATACCTGCGTCTCGTCCTTCAGAATCCGGATGACTTCAGACACATTCTCGCCATCACCTTCACAAACAAAGCTGCCGGCGAAATGAAAGAGCGTATCGTTTCATCGCTGGTTGATCTGAGCAAAGGCAAAGGAGGAAATATGCGGGAACTTATGGAAGAGGAGCTGCCCGGAAGGGATCTCTCCGCCCAGGCTAACAAAGCCCTGAAAAATATACTACACGACTACACCTCATTTTCTGTAAGTACTATTGACAGTTTCTTTCAACGCCTTCTTCGTTCGCTCGCACGGGAAATGCACCTGCCCTTGCGCCTCGAAATTGAAATTGACCTGGAAGATGCTATTGATGAAGTGACCGATCGCCTGCTCCGGGATATCGGCAATGATGAAGATTTGACAGAATGGATGAGTGATTTGCTTCTCCAGAAAATGGATGAAGCAAAAGGCTGGAATATTGAACAGGATATCGCACAGGTGGCAAAAGAATTATTCAGGGACCGCATGGAGGATACGAAAATTCTCACCCGCGATGAAATCCGGAAAATATACAAGGAACTGATGCATACCCGCACATCTTTTGAATCCAGGATGAAAAGCTACGGAATACAGTCCCTGCAGCATGTGCAAAATGCTGGCCTTGACCCGGCAGATTTTTCTTATGGCAAAGCCGGTGTGATCGGATATTTTGAAAAAATTAAAACGAGCCGAAACCCGGATGATTACATTCTGAAACAGCGTGCATTACAGGCCCTGGAATCTGTTGAAAAGTGGTATACAAAAAATTCGACAAAAAAAGACGAGATCACAGCAATTGTCGGACAAAACCTTCACGGACTTTTACAGGCAGCAGCCAATCTTGTTGAAACCGAATACAAAACTTACCTCAGTGCATTCGAAGCCCTCAGACGCATCTATATTTTCGGAATTTCCAACGACATCCTGAAGAAATTCGGCGC
The DNA here is from genome assembly GCA_035438225.1 of Bacteroidia bacterium. Classification (GTDB taxonomy): domain Bacteria; phylum Bacteroidota; class Bacteroidia; order AKYH767-A; family 2013-40CM-41-45; genus JADKJP01. Next base: position 8,263 of record DAORHY010000129.1, on the reverse strand, counting down.
GTACCGGAATGAAAAAAATGTCATCCTCCTGGCAGATACTCCACGGCTTCTTTCAGAGGTAATCACGGGCCAGGACGCCCCTTTCATCTACGAAAAAGTCGGCAACCGATTCAAACACCTGCTGATCGATGAGTTCCAGGATACGTCAATCCTGCAGTGGAAGAACCTGCTTCCCCTGGTAATAAATTCACTGGGTAGCGGCAACATGGCCCTCGTTGTGGGCGATGCCAAGCAATCGATTTACCGCTGGCGGGGCGGAAACATGCAATTGCTGGTGAAAGATATTTTTGATGACCTCCGGCAATTCAAATCCATTTTCAAGGAGGAAGTTTTATCCACCAATTTCCGGAGCAAAAAAAATATTGTTGACTTCAATAACAGTTTCTTCCTTACCGCACCCCGAATCCTCGGCGAAGCGCTTGAAATGAACTCCCATCCACTGCTGAAAATGGCATATGCGGAAGATCTTGCCCAGCATGTATCCTACAAAAATAATTCCGGTGGCTATGTAAACATACTTTTTATTGATACCAACGAACAGGAAAGTGAATCCGATGAGGATGAGCCAAAAAAATGGAAGGAAATTGCACGCGAAAAAACAAAAGAGAAGATCCGTGGTCTTCTGGATTCCGGATACCGGTTCCGTGATATTGCCATCCTCGTCAGGAACAACAAGGATGGTAATGAAATGGCAAATTATCTCTTCGACAATAATATTACCGAAGTCATTTCACCCGATTCCCTTTTAATTAAAATGGCTCCGCAAATCCGCTTTCTCATCAACCTGCTCCGTTTTCTTGCCGATCCTGCGGATGCAGTCTCCCGCAGTGAAATATTGTTCCATTACCTGTCAAAGCATCCCGGGCAGACGGATGTTCACCTGCATTCAATTTTCGGTGATCATGCAATTTCCGGCCACCGTAAAAAAACAATTTTACCAGAGCTGATTGACACGTTCCCACTGACCGACAACCTTTTTAATAAAACACTCCCGCCCGAATTCATTGATCATGTGTTGTACCTGAGCAAACTTCCCATCTATGAATTGACCGAACACCTGATCCGGATCTTTGGGATGAACAAAACACCGGATGCTTACATTCAACGGTTCCAGGACCTCGTGCTCGAGTACAATACCAAATTTATTTCCAGTCTGCATGGTTTCCTTCAATGGTGGAACGAAAACCAGGCTGTGGAAAAATGCTCAGTCATTATCCCTGAAAATGAAAACGCCATCAGAATCATGACAATTCACGGTTCCAAAGGGCTGCAGTTTCCTGTTGTCCTGATGCCGTTCTGCGACTGGAAATTGACACCCAAAAGCAATGAACTCCTCTGGGCTGTATCGGCAGAAGAACCTTACCACGAAATGGGGCACGTGGCAGTACTGACATCCAACCGCCTGAAAGAAACATTTTTTAAAGACTCCTATGAAGAAGAATTAAGCCAGTCGGTGATCGACAACCTCAACCTTTTGTATGTCGCTTTCACAAGAGCAGAAGAACAATTGCTCGTTTATACTCCCGTAACAGCCGGGGCTGAAATGAACAGCATTTCCAGACTTCTTAAAGAAACCCTTCCTGCTCTCGACCTGGAATTTGTCGGCGAAAATTCTTACCAGACAAAAAATGCAGAAGAGTTCCTGAAACAGGAACGGAAGAAGGTTTCAACGCAGGGCAATGTCATTTCAGAAAAACTAAAATCGTATCCTTCCAATCGTTGGCAGGAAAAAATTTCTGTTTCTTCCCGGGCCAAAGACCTGAGTGAATTAACAGAAGACAAACAATTGAAGAAAATGAATTACGGGATACTGGTTCACAAGATACTGAGCATAATCCGTCATCCGGAAGAAGTAAGCAAAGCTGTTCAATCTGTCATTTATGAAGGTTTGATTTCCGGCAAAGAAAAAGTCATCCTGACAAGGGAAATTGAAGATGTCCTTGCCGTTGAGCAAATCGCTGCTTTTTTCGACAGTGGATGGGAATCCAGGACTGAGAGGGAAATCATCCTGCCGGATGGACGTATCCTCAGGCCAGACCGCGTGATTTACAAAGAAAATCAGACCCGGATCATTGATTTTAAAACCGGAAAAAAACAAAAATCCCATGAAGAACAGATCATCCAATATGCAGGCATCCTGGAAAAAATGGGGTATCAGGGAATAAAAAAATACCTCGTGTATATTGCAGATAAATCCGTAGTTGAAGTACCCTGAGAAACTGGAATCCGAACTGAAATCATCCGCTTTACCAGCGTGTTAACCGGAGCTTGCCCAACACCAATTGTATTTGCAGATTCCCCGTTAATCCTGTAAGTTTGGGTCTTCATCCGACCGGAAAATGCTCAATTCGAATAAACTTAAACTGACACTCGTCGACGACGACGCACAGATGAGTGAAATGCTGAAAGATTTTTTTTCCGGCCGTTTTCCGTCTTCCATCATTACCTCTTACCCTACCGGTGAACTTGCTTTACAGGGTATGTTTGAATCGCCTGACCTGATCGTACTGGATTATCATCTTGACTCTGCTGATCCTACAGCGATGAACGGGCTCCAGGTCCTTAAGAAAATCAAAGATCAGTTTCCTGAAGTCCCCGTTATTTTTCTTTCCGGGCAGGAAAAAGCTGAAATTGCCGCTAACACGATGAAATTCGGCGCTTACGATTATGTTGTAAAAAATGAAAGTGCATTCCATCGCCTGGAAATTCTGACCAACAATATCCTCGGACACGCACATTTGAAAAAAAATCTGGGCACCCAGAAGTTTTTCAACCGCTTCCTCGCAATTTTGGTTGTTGCTCTCATTGTTGGCCTGATTGTGATGAGAATCAGCAGGTAATTCTTTTTAAGAGCCGTCTTTAAAAACAATTACAAATTCCCGATTCTTTTTAAAAAGTCCGGCCATTTAATTTGTTCGCAGATTCATTGCATTTTTTACATCACAAAAACGACTGGAAGCACTACATTTCCGGATTCAAGGTAAAAAAAACCGGCAAGTAAAGCAGAGAACTTGCCGGTTTAATCCAATCCGTCTTAGGGTGATCGAGGTAACCCGTTTTTATTTAATGGCCGCTGCGACCCGACCATTAAACTATGACATTCCGTCCGTTGTGTTCATGAGAAAAAGTTTATAATAACGACGATAAAATTGATTGGTCCTCCAAAGGAACCGGGTTATCGCGCAAGGTGGAATGCAAACTGTATAAGTGGCAGATTTTCTGGATAACTGGAAGAATTTGGGCTAAAATTGGCGGAAAATAAGCTTACGCTTTGGCCAATTGTTCAAGGAAATCTTCTTTTTTTCGACGGGATACATCCACGGTGCTTCCGTCAACCATTACAACATAACCACCTTCCCCTTTCACATACTTTACAATGTGGTTGATATTGATCATGTGGCTGTGGTGGATACGAACAAATCCATAGGGCCTCAGCAACAATTCATATTCTTTGAGTGATTTGGTGACCAAAACTTTTCGCTTTGCTGTCAGATGAAAATCAGTATAGTTGCGGTCACTCTGTATCCGTATGATTTCTTCTATCGGCAAAAAAGATAAACCATCAGAGGTCGGAACAGCAAGCTTATTCAGTAATCGGGCTTCCCGTTTGTCTTCATTTTTCTGTTCCTTTTTTTCAAGACGTTTCTCAACTTTTTTTAAGGAACTTTTGAGATCAGCAAGCCGGATAGGTTTTACCAGGTAGTCAAGAGCACTGTGACGAATGGCTTCCAGTGCATATTTATCATGAGAAGTAATGAAAATTATTTCAAAATTGATCGTACCAATTTTCTTTAACAAATCAAATCCGCTGCCGTCAGGTAATTCTACATCCAGAAAAACTAAATCCGGATCAACTTTTTCAATCTTCCTTAGGGCTTGTTTTACGGTGGTGCAACATTCAGTAATGCGTACTGATGAATCGCACTGCTGAACAAGATCCAAAAGGATTTCCGCACTGATCGGATCATCCTCAACAACCAGGGTTTTTATCATACTCTGCTAATATAAACTTTTTCTGAATATTCTGTATTATTCAAATATCCGCAGCAAATTTAGAACTACGATCATCAGGTTCAAATAACTCAAAATTATAGAGTTACGATATCCCTTTTGCAGTTAAGCCAATCCCTGTGAATATCGTTTAGCCGGGTTTATGTTTTTTATTAATTTAAACACTTTTATTAATTCCGGCACTTCAACAGAAAGCAACCCGGCAGCACTTATGCAGGACCGAATACATTATCTTGACAGTTCCCGTGGACTTGCAGCATTCGTTGTATTCCTTTCTCACTTTATTCTTGTCTTCTACCCTGGTATAAATCAATCCTGGATTTCCGCTACTCCGTTCCGCCTGCTTTGGGATGGTTCTGCAGCTGTGGTTTATTTTTTCATTCACAGCGGATTTATACTTTCTTACAGACTTGAACAAAGAAATTTCAAATTAAATAAATCATCCTATTTTGCTTTTGTCTGGAGAAGGCTTTTCAGAATTTACCCGGTGTACCTGGTTGGTCTGCTCGCAATGTTTGTATTGATCAGGCTTGGATATTTCAACAGGAATCCGCTTGGGCCGCTTTCTTCTCCCCTTCATATGTACTGGCAAATGAATACAGGATGGATGGATTTTTTCAGGCAATCTTTGTTAGTCATCCGACTGCCCAATGATCCTGTGATGCGGTTACTGCCACAGGACTGGAGTTTATCCATTGAAATCGCAGTTTCTCTCTTGCTTCCTGCCCTCTTTTCACTTCAGTCTAAATACAAGGCCTGGATAGTGCTCTTTATTTATCTTGCGGTTCAGTTGCTGTCACTGGATCCTTTTGTATTTGACTTTAGCCTGGGAATAGCGATAGTCGGATGGTATCAGGAATTCCGGAACTGGTGGAAAACGAAGACAACAATGGTATCAAAATTCGGGATCCTCATCGCTGCTATACTACTGGCCTCGTCCAATCACTTTTTGCCTGCTGGGTTACAGGAATTTTCCGATTTCATTTTTATCCATACAAAAGCACTTGGATGTGCTCTTTTCCTGCTGATACTTTTAGCTTCCGAGAAAACTAAAAAACTCCTGACTATCCGCTTCCTGGTGCTGCAGGGAAAATGTTCTTACAGCATTTACCTTGTGCATCTTGCTTTACTATTCGTCTGCTACCCTCTGGCATCGGTAAAATTATTTTCAGGGCCCTCACTCCTGGTTTTCATTTACGGGGTTGTTTTTCTTCTATCGGTTCTTCTGTACTTTGGAATTGAACTTCCGTTGATACGTTTGGGAAGAAAGTTGGAAAATAAAATCTTTAAAAATGAGGTAAAAAAGGTTGTAAATCCATAAATTATCCTTTTCAGGAACTTCTCGCGCAGTATACCCCAAACGGAATTTTGTACCTTTGCCGGCAAATCAATATGCCATGTCAAATGCTATCTATAATGTTCCTGCTGCAATAAATGAACCTGTGCTGAATTATCCTCCCGGCAGTCCGGAAAGAGAAGCGCTGAAGGCCACCATCCAGAAAATGAGAAGCGAAGTGCGCGATGTTCCGATGTATATCGGAGGAAAAGAAATCCGCAGTGACAAGAAGGTTGCCATTGCACCTCCCCACGATAATAAAACAACGGTTGCCTATTTTCACCAGGGCGATAAGTCTCACATCAAAATGGCGATTGATGCTGCATTAAGCGCCCGGTCCGAATGGGCTTCGCTCGATTGGGAACAACGTGCTTCAATCTTTTTGAAAGCCGCAGACCTTCTCGCGGGGCCTTATCGTGCCCTGATCAATGCCGCTACCATGATTGGTCAGAGCAAAAGTGTTTACCAGGCTGAAATTGACTCCGCATGCGAACTCATCGATTTTCTTCGCTTCAATGTGCAATACATGCGTGAAATCTATACACAGCAGCCGGTTTCATCCAGAGGTGTGTACAATCGTGTTGAGCAGCGTCCGCTGGAAGGTTTTGTGTTTGCCCTTACTCCTTTCAACTTTACTGCGATTGCCGGTAACCTGCCTACATCCGCAGCGATGATGGGAAATGTTGTGGTATGGAAACCTGCAAATACCCAGATTTATTCAGCCAGCATCCTGATGCAGGTCTTCCGTGAAGCAGGTGTTCCTCCGGGTGTAATCAATCTCGTGTATGTCTCCGGACCGGATGCTGGGGAAGTAATTTTCGAACATCCTGATTTTGCAGGAATCCACTTCACCGGATCTACCGGAGTATTCCAGGGTATCTGGAAAACCATTGGATCCAATATTCACAAATACAAATCCTACCCTCGCATTGTTGGTGAAACTGGCGGTAAAGATTTTATTCTGGCCCATCCTTCCGCTGATGCAAAAGCATTGATCACCGCTTTGTCACGGGGCGCCTTCGAATACCAGGGCCAGAAATGCTCCGCAGCATCGAGGGCATATGTCCCGAAGAGCTTGTGGCCGCAGGTTAAAGATGGCCTTGTTGCAGATTTAAAATCATTCAAAATGGGGCCGACAGAAGACTTCGGCAATTTTATCAATGCAGTAATCGACGAAAAGTCCTTTGATAAACTTGCGAACTATATTGACGCTGCAAAAAATGATCCCGCGGTTGAAATTATTGCAGGAGGAAACTATGACAAATCCAAAGGATATTTCATCTCCCCGACTGTACTGCTTGCAAAAGATCCGATGTATACCACCATGTGTGAAGAATTATTCGGTCCTGTTCTGACTATTTATGTCTATGAAGACGAAAAATTTGAGGAGACTCTCGATCTCGTGGACACTACTGGTGTTTACGCTTTAACCGGTTCTATTTTTGCCCAGGACAGGTACGCTGTGAATCTTGCGACTAAAAAACTGGTCAATGCAGCCGGGAATTTTTACATCAACGACAAATGTACAGGAGCCGTTGTGGGACAACAGCCTTTCGGCGGTGGCAGAGCATCGGGAACAAACGATAAAGCCGGATCGATGCTGAACCTCCTCCGATGGGTTTCTCCACGTACCATCAAAGAAACCTTCGTCCCTGCCACAGATTACCGCTACCCGTTTCTGAACGATGAAAATCAGAATGGCAGTGTGCAAAAGGAAAACACAAAAGGGAAATTAAACATTCACTGATTCTCCCGGATCAGCCGAATACCCATTAAAAGAGGTTTTTTTTCTGCTTATGGGTTTCCCCATGAATCAATTAACATTCCGTTGTTATAATCTGACAACAATTACCGTCCGCTTTGCGTTAGAATCATCATACATTTAATCGATGAAAAAGAAACAGAATTCCCGCCTTACCGTACTTCTGCCCTATATCCGGAATAAGTACACACTTACTTTTCTGGGATTTCTTGTCTGGCTGAGTTTTTTTGACCGGAATGATTTTATTACAACCGGTTCCTACAGGCAAAAACTGAAGGAACTAAAAAACGAGAAGGCATACTTCGAAGAAGAAATCCTGAAGAACAGAGCGTACCTCAACGACCTTCAAACCAATCGTGATAACCTGGAAAAATACGGCCGCGAAAAATATTTTATGAAACGGGACAATGAAGATGTATTCGTGATTGTGGACAAAAGAAAAAAAGTGAAGCAAGAAGAAATGTGAAAGCGCAATTTATGACCAGGCAAATAATACGTCATACCTTAGAATACTCAGCATTGAATCATTTGTAAGTAAACCTTCGGAAAACCTGGACAGCAGAACGATCAATTGACGAATAGTCAATTCCCGATAGCGGATCACTCATACTCACCGAACACCCTCCTCATCGCATCTGCTATTTCGCCGAGCGTTGCCAGATTTTCTGCAGCGTCAATAATCACGGGCATCAGGTTTGTTCCGTTCCTGGCAGCACTTTCCACCGCAACGATACATTTTTTTACTTTGGAAGCATCCCTTTCTGATTTCAATTGCCGGATCTTCTTCATCTGTATTTCCCGGATTGAATCGTCAATCGAAAAATGTTTGTCAAAAGGCGGCTCTTCAAGAGAAAACTGATTTACACCGACAATTATCCTTTCATTTTTTTCTATCGATTGCTGGTATTCGTAGGAAGCATTGGCGATCTCATTCTGAATGTATCCCGCTTCAATCGCATCGACTGCGCCGCCCATTGCATCAATCTTACGGATGTATTCCCAGGCCAGGCGCTCAACTTCATCAGTCAGCGACTCAACAAAGTAAGATCCTGCCAGCGGATCTACTGTTTCAACCGCCCCACTTTCATATGCAATCACCTGTTGCGTGCGCAAGGCAATCCGTGCAGCTTCTTCTGTTGGCAGGCTGAGGGCTT
>DAORHY010000128.1:0-9488 GCA_035438225.1 Bacteroidia bacterium | reverse complement strand
AAGCCAATGTATTTTCCATTTTCCAGTACAGGCAGATTCCACGCACCACACTGTTCAAAAGTTTCCATTACTTCCCGCATGTTGTCGCGGATATCCAGGACTGCAGGAGGGGAAGTCAGGAGATCCTGTAATATTGTTGTAGGATATTTTTCTTCTGAAAACATAATACTGCGGATGTCGTCAAGCAGGATGACACCGGCCAGTGAACCATCTTCCCTGACGACCGGAAAAATATTTCTCTTCGATACGGCGATAACTTTTACCAGCTCGCCGAGGGTTTGTTCCGGATGGACAATGCTGAAATTTTTTTCCATGTAGGTTGACAACCGCATCTGGTTCAGGACAACAATGTCTTTATTGGCTTCCGGCAGATCTCCCTTTTGCATTAATTTTCTCGTGTAAACGGAATAAGGAATATAATACCGGGTAATGAGAAATGAAATGGAGGCAACGATCATCAGTGGGACGAGCAATGCATAACCGCTGGTTATTTCAGCGATGAGGAAGATGGCGGTCAGGGGGGCGTGTATAATTCCGCTCATGAGGGCTGCCATTCCGATGACGATAAAATTGATTTCGTTCAGCTCATCAAGTCCAAGGAGATTTACGGTTCTTGCATACGCAAAACCGAACATGGCACCCATGAAGAGGGAGGACCCGAACATGCCTCCGTTGCCACCGCTGCCAACCGTAACAGAGGTGGCTGTAACTTTCAGGAAAATCAGCAGGAAGGCAAAGATGACGATCGTCCAGGGGCTGCTTGTTCCGGCGTTGATCCATTCCGGACGGAGTGAATCGGGATGATTCTGCAAGAGCAATTGTACGCTGTCATACCCTTCGCCGAACAACGGTGGGATCAGAAAGATAAAGAGGCCAAGCAGCAATCCGCCAGTGACAGCCTTCAGGTAAGGTCTGTTGAAGCGCAGGGAAAAGTCTTCGAAGAAGAAATATATTTTTTTGCTGAGAACAGAAATGAATGCACCCAAGACAGCGAAGACGATATAATAATGAACATGCTCTGCATTCCATGAATTTGTAATCAACACAAAAGGCTGGCCGGAAAAGATAAACCGGGAAAACAGGGCAGCTGTTGCTGATGAAATGAGCAGAGGTACAACCACAGGAAGCGGCATGTCGACCAGGAGGATTTCAAGTGCAAAAATAACTCCTGCTATCGGTGCATTAAAAATAGCGGATATTCCGGCGGCAGCCCCGCAGGCAAGCAGGAGAATTCGCTCCTTTGTCCCGAAGCCAAAACGCCGGGCGACCAAACTTCCAATTGCAGAACCGGTAGATGCAATCGGTGCTTCCAATCCTGCAGAACCGCCAAAGCCAACCGTAAGGATACTGGTGATCATTTGTGAATACACTTTATCCTGTGGGATATTTCCCGAACGACGGGAAATGTTGAAAAGAATATTCGTAATACCACGTCCCATTTTTCCTTTCAGAAATGTCTGCACATAATAAGTTGTCAGAATGATTCCTATTGCCGGCAGCAGTAGGTATAAAAAGTCAAGATGGAAATTGGAAATAACAAGCTGGATGAACATGCGGATCAGATGAATTCCGTTTTTCAGAACTACGGCACTCATTGCCGCAAGCAGCCCGATGAGGATGCTGCAGGTGATCAGCAGTCTTTTTGTATTCGCATACTTATTCATGATGCACGCATGAGTTTTCTGAACTCCGCCCTGGAACTTCGAAAATACTGAATTCTTTCAAGTAATCCTGTACAATGTAAATAGTGTGTTTCACAGATTGTTTCTACTTTTGTCCGCGAATTCGTCCCTGCAGTAATGATGGGTTCTTCACAAGAACTATCCGGCAGTATCGTTGTTGCACTGTCTGAATTTTATTCCAACTGAATGCCAATGTCCATCCCATCACCCAAAGCGTTAATATCAGCTTTTTTGTTTAGCTTTAGTTTCCTGGTTGTTGCCGCACAGGATTCATCTCTTGTATCGATTTCCGGGCAGGCCTACCAGCTGGGGCACCCGGAGGTTCGCCTGGATGATCTGATGATCATCAACCTGCGGACCTCCCAGGGAGTTTTCGGCAGGGCCGACGGATCATTTCAGACTTCTGCTTTAAAATCCGATACATTGCTGGTCGCTTCAACAGGATATGAATACAAGCGCATCACTGTAGCCGATTCGGTCTTTCAATCTTCGTATTACCTGAAAGTGCCACTGGTGAAATTAAACGTCAGGCTCAAGGAGGTCGTCATTTTTGCACCCCGTGATCTGGAAAATATTTATAAAGACATTGAAAAGCTGGGATACAACAAACGTGATTTTCAGATTGGAGGAGTTCCTGCCATGCAAAGTCCGATCACATTTTTGTACCAGGAATATAACCGCCTCGAGCGCCTCAAACGCCACAATGCCGAACGCATCAACAATGAAAAAAGAAGGGAGTTGTTAAAAGAATTGCTTGCCAACTACGTAGCCGGCGATATTATCAACCTTGACAATTCGGAGTTTGATAACTTTGTTGATTTCTGCAATGTCCCTGAACCCTTTATGAAATCTGCTTCGCAATATGACTTTTGTATTTATATAAAGCAGAAGTTTGAGATCTACAATATGATGAAAGGAAACAGGAAAGGGAGGTTATAGTCTGTAGATTGTAGATTTTAGATTGTAGATTTTAGATTGTAGTCTGTAGTTTATAGTCCGCTATCGGCAATTGATTGTGTAAAATATTTAGTTAACTTCAGGCTACACACAATACAATACAAAAAAACACAAGCTACCGACTTCCGACCATGGATTTCCGACTACCAACTACCAGATCAATTCATCAAAATTAAGCCTTCTCCCACTTACTCACTACCGCTGTTGCTACTGCATTCCCCATTACATTTGTAGCAGAGCGACCCATGTCGAGCAGCCAGTCGATCGCGAGCAGTAGGGTAAGTCCTTCCTGCGGGATATTGAAAGTTTGCAGCATTCCGGCGATCACAACGAGGGAAGCCCGCGGGACACCGGCCATTCCTTTGCTGGTGACAAGCAGGATCATCATCATGGTTATTTGTTGTGCAATTGATAAATGCATGCCATAAGCCTGGGCGATAGACATTGTTGCAAAAGTCATGTACATGATGGAGCCGTCGAGGTTAAAAGAATAACCTAGCGGCAATACAAAACTGATGATTTTATCCGGGCAACCGAAGCGTTCAAGTCCGAGAATGGTTTTCGGCATGGCTGCTTCGCTGCTCGCTGTTGAAAAGGCGAGCAACATGGGTTCTTTTACGTGTTCCAGAAGTTTGAAGAAATTAATTCTCAGTGCCAGGCATATGCCCAGCAGGATGACGAATATGAAGAACAGGAGGCCGCCAAAGAAACAGAGAATGATTTTCATATAGCCTCCGAGTACTTCCAGCCCTTTCATCGAAATGACCGCGGTCATCGCTCCGAATACTGCCAGCGGCGCAAGTTTCATCACATAGCTGGTGACTTTTAACATGATGTGTGCAATCGAATCGAAGAAATCGATCACAACTTTCCCTTTTTCATGCAACGAAGCCGTTGCCATTCCAAAAAAGAGTACGAAGATGATAATGGGAAGAATCTGGTTTTTTGCCATCGCATCCGCGATGCTTTCGGGAAAGATATGAGAGACAAATTCTTTGACATCAAATGCTTTCGGCTGAACAGGTACCAAACTGGCTGCTTCTTTCTGGAGCAATGCAGTGCCGGGTTCAAAGAGGTTGACGATGACAAGACCCAGGAGTAAGGCGATCAGGGTAGCACCGGTAAAATAGATCATGGTTTTCAACCCGATACGCCCGACCGTTTTAAAATCGCCAACTTTTGCAATTCCGGTAAGTAAGAGCGAAAACACCAATGGAGCAATGATCATTTTGATGAGGCGAAGAAAAATGTCGCTCAACACTTGCATGTTTTCCGCAAAGGGCTTGATTTGAGAGATGTCCGGCCAATTGTGCCTGTACCAGGCTCCGAGTATTATCCCAAGAATGAGTCCGATAATGATTTGCCCCGTTAAGGTTGGACGCCGCATAGATTGATAAGATTTATTTATTCCGAAGAATTCGCAACGAATATCAACGGGTTTTCTGTATTTTAAAATCCGACTTTTCTTTTCTGTGTTGAAAGTTCTACAGGATTCAAAGCTAAGATAATTCTCTAATTGAATTCAAGTCTTGCTCTATTGATTTCTTTTTTCAAATTTCAGGCTGTAGCATCGCCGTGTATGATTCAGGAATCACATCCTATATTTTTCGAAATCCGTGTGGATTGAGTACGAAAAGATGACCACCTGCCGAAGGAATTCAGTATTTTGCGGAATGCAAAAATGGCCCGCGGAATTTTTGGAAAAAATGAAAGTGGAATTGGGCGATGAGTACCCGACCTTTCTTGAATCGCTTGCAACAACAGCTCCTGTAAGCATACGGTTAAATCCATGGAAAAACGGAGCCGCACCGCAAGATGCGAAACGGGTTCCCTGGTGTTCGACCGGTTATTATTTGTCTGAACGTCCGGCATTTATTTTTGATCCTGTTTTTCATGCAGGATCCTATTATGTGCAGGAAGCAAGTTCCATGTTTCTTGAATCTGTCTATCGGCAGATTGTCCAGGAACTTCCTCCAAAAAATGTACTAGATCTCTGCGCTGCACCCGGAGGAAAATCGACTCATCTTCTTTCCATGTTGCCGCCTGACAGTTTGCTCGTGAGCAATGAGCTAATTCCCAGGCGAAATGCTATACTTCGTCAGAACCTCGTGAAATGGGGTGTTGCCAATGTTTTTGTAACTCAAAATGACCCGGAAGATTTCGGGAAGCTGGGTTCTTTCTTCGATGTAGTGGTGGTTGATGCTCCCTGCAGTGGCGAGGGATTGTTTCGGCGTGATCCGGATGCTGCACAGGAATGGTCTGCAGCAGCAGTTGAACATTGTTCACTGCGGCAAACGGAAATCCTTCGTCAGGCACTGGCGGTCTTGAAACGCGGTGGTATCCTGATTTACAGCACCTGTACTTTTGAAAAATCCGAAGACGAAGCACAGATTCAGGCGATGATTGATGCTGGACTGGTTGAAAATGTTGAGCTGGATGCTGCATTTGACGGAATAGTAAAAACGGAAAATGGTTTGCGGTTCTATCCTCACCGGGTCAGTGGGGAAGGTTTTTTTATTTCCGCAGTGCGAAAAACCGGGAATGATACACATTCAAAACGCGTACGGAAAACATTTTTATTGCAACATGTACCGAAGCAACTGGAAGACCATTTTTTGTCTCCCTCCGATTTTCGGATTTCCCTGCACGATGAGCGTGTGTATGCCATACCGGTTTCATTTGTCGACACATTTATGTATCTGAGTGAAATGCTATTTATAAGACAGGCTGGAATATTTGCGGGCACTGTGAAAGGAAAGGATTTTATTCCTTCCCATGACATTGCGTTAAGCGTTCACATGCGGAAAACAGGAAGGACTGTTGAGCTGAACAAGGAGCAGGCATTGCTTTTTCTGAAAGGAGAGCCTGTTAAACCTGAGAATCCCGGGATAGGATGGTATCTTGTGAGCTATCATGATTTGCCGTTGGGGTGGATAAAAATTATGGAAGGAAGGGTAAACAATTACCTGCCAAAAGAATGGAGAATTCAGAAAGATTTACCGGCCGAATAAAGTTGATTATTCTTTGTTTGGTCGCTTGTGATCTTTCAAAGCCATAGTATCTTTGGCCTGTGAATAGAGAGGTGCGCTAATGATACTCAAACATATCCTGTGTTTTTTAACCCTGCTCTTTGCTATTGTTGCCTGTAAAAACCATCCGGATAAATCAGCACCGGTTTCCGGACAAGCAGAAGATACAACTGGATTGTTCCGGCAGCGTGTTGCCGAGTTGTTTACCGATTCTGAAAAAATCTCTCTTTATTTTAGTTCACATCCGGATTTCTTTCCGGATTCCGGAAAGGTTGGCGATTTTTACAGACGAAGATTTTATCGTTATGCATGGATAAATCAGGATGGAATTATTGAGAATACTTCGCACTTAATTAACCTTCTTTCGAATACACGGGTTAATTTTACTGCAGACAGTATACTCATTTCAAGGTTGAAGGCATTGCATGACTCACTAACACAGATGACTGCCGGACTGTTAACAAACTCAGAACTGGTTCACGAAACGGAACTGACCTTTACAGCAACATTCTATTTCGTTGCACGAAAAGAATTCACCGAAATAAATGATAGTCTTTTCAGAAGTCTGGAATGGTTTATCCCTAGACGAAAAGTAAATTACGAAGGGCTTCTGGATTCCGTACTGATTTCTCCTGTCGGATCTGTCATGAAAATGACTGAACCGGTTTATTTTATGTATCAAAAATTAAAAGAGCAGCTGGATAAGTATGCACGTCTCGTCTGCTTCGAGGAATGGCCGGTGATTCCGGAACCGGAAAAAGAATTGAAGGCTGGAGAAAGTGATTCTTCTCTATTGCTCATTAAAAACCGCTTGCATGTTCTGGGCGACCTGGATGCGCTTGATTCATCCTTGGTATTTTCGGAAACCTTACAGGAAGGCATTCGGAAATTTCAAAGTCGTTTTGGGATTGAACAGAATGGAAGATTGGTAAAGCAAGTGTATGATGAGTTAAATGTCTCCCTGAATAGCCGGATTCATCAGATTCTGATCAATATGGAGCGCTGTCGCTGGTTGCCGGAGCGCCCATATGGCCCGCACATACTGATCAACATTCCGGAATTTAAACTGCACGTGTATGAAAAGGAACAAGTGTTGTGGGAGTGCAATGTGATTGTTGGAAAAACAACCACGAATACGGTTATTTTTACGGATAGCCTCGAATACATTGTATTTTGTCCCTATTGGAATGTTCCAAAGACGATCGTCCGCGATGAAATTGTTCCGGAAATGGTGAAGAATCCATCCTACCTTAAAAAGCACAAGATGGAAATTATAACCTACGGTTCACCGTATCTTTCAGTGAGCCCCTCATCGGTCAACTGGAATAATTATCTTCAGGCTACTTTTCCTTACATGATTCGCCAGCAACCAGGAGCTACAAATGCGCTCGGACGAATAAAGTTTTTGTTCCCTAATAATTACAATATATATCTGCACGATACTCCTGAGAAAAGCCTGTTTGCCAGACAAGCACGATCTTTTAGTCATGGTTGCATCCGTATTGAAGAACCCCTGAAACTTGCAGAGTATTTATTGGAAACCGATTCAGCCTGGAGTAAGGATAAAATATGGAAAGCAATGACAGCCGGAAAAGAAAAACACGTGAAGCTTAAAAGAAAAATTCCCGTTTATATTTTATATTTCACTGCCTGGGTAGATGAACAGGGTTTATTGAATTTCAGGAAAGATCTGTATGGGCATGATAATAAAATGGAGCAGGTATTGTTTGAAAGTTCGGAAATGGAGAGCATGCAGGAATGAGGTATCGTTCAAGTAGCAGAACATTACTCGTATGCTTTCAAGTCTACATTCTTTCCTCTCGTTCCGCGAAATCTTTTCCAGAATGATTCTCTTTCCATGATGGATTTATAATCCGGGTTGACGGCTGTCTGGTAGTGAATTTTTGGATCTGCTTTTTCCGGGTATGCTGCATCGAGTGAATCAAAAACCATCGGTATTAATCCGATGGAAGGATCCAATACTTTTTTGGAATAACGCTTCAGCATTTTGGTCTGGAAGGGATCAGATGCCAATGCGATTCTTTTGAAACCAAGTTTTTTTGCTTTTTTATACGAATAAAAAATATTCTCGGTGCTGTGTTCGGCTTTGATTTCTGTGAAGATGTTTTCTTTGGGAATTCCCAGTGCTTCTGCGTAGAGTGCCATGATTGTTCCTTCATAATATGGGGAATACACGGATGAGCCTGAATACATCACATTTTTTGCAATTCCCTTGTCATAAAGATACTTTGACCAATACACCCTGCCTTTCATGGTATAGCTCCAGGATGAATCTTCGAACTGAACTCCGGGAATGACAACAATGTCGTACGGGTTATTTCTGGATTGGGTAAGCAGGTTACCTGCAGTTTTCTGTGAAAATGAACAGGAGAAAAATGAGAATAATATGACTGCAAAAGCAAACACGAAGAATAAATGAAAATTATGTCTCTTGAATTTATATTTCATTATTTGAGTTGTAGAAGAAGGATCTGGATTTATTGAACAAACACTGAAAATTAAGAAAAGTTTATTGATTTTCGGAATAAATTCAGAAAAGCCGGAAGATGTTTACGTCTGCCTTTTGTCATCGGATTTAATAGCGGACACCTCTAAATTCCTATTTTTGTTGATGAGAGCTGTGATTTTATTTTCCACTGCGAGCGGAAGGACCGTACTGGAGCTGAGTACCGGACTGACGAACGGCTAAGTATTGCAAAAAAGATCAAGCATTGAAATATTGCATGAGATTTGCAGCATCCGATGGTGGCATTTTAAAGTTCGCTAATAAAAACCTGCCGGTAACCTGACTATGGTCAACGATTGTGTGCATTTCAAAGACTATCTTGCCAGCGCAATTTCCAGGTAAACCAACATTCATGACATGATTTCTGATGCACTAATTTCTCCGAAGAGTATAGTAATTGTCGGAGCTTCAAATGATTTATCCAAGCCGGGCGGGAAGGTGTTAAAAAATATCATTGATCACTCTTTTGCCGGTAAATTGTGGGGTGTTAATCCGAAAGAAGATTGTGTACAGGGGCAACCTTGTTTTCATAGCTGCGAGGACCTGCCGGAAGTTGACCTGGCAATTATTGCCATAGCCGCTGCGTTTGTCGAGGATACAGTACGCATCCTTGCAATGCAAAAGAATTGCAAAGCCTTCATTATCTTTTCCTCCGGATTCGGAGAAATCGGCGGGGATGGAAAAGAACTGGAGAAACGTTGTGTTGATATTGTGGAGTCTGTGGGAGGCACACTGATCGGGCCGAATTGTATTGGTGTGTTGACACCCGCTTACAAAGGAGTTTTTGCCGGGCCTATTCCGCGATTCAGTCCCCAGGGCTGTGATTGTGTGTCGGCTTCCGGCGCAACACTTGTTTTTATCCTTGAACAAGCCATTCCACGGGGACTCACTTTTTCATCGCTTTTTTCTGTGGGCAACAGTGCTCAGGTGGGTGTGGAAGAAATTCTGGAATACTGGGACACTACTTTTGATCCGGAAAAAAGTTCGCGGATTAAGTTGTTGTATCTGGAAGAGGTTTCAAATCCTGAAAAGTTCCTGAAGCATTCCCTTTCCCTGACCCGAAAAGGTTGCAGAATAGCAGCAATCAAAGCCGGCACAACGGAAGCCGGATCAAGAGCGGTGTCTTCACATACGGGCTCTCTGGCGGGCTCGGATACGGCCGTCGGCGCTTTGTTCAGAAAAGCCGGCATTGTCCGTTGTTACAGCAGGGTAGAACTGGTTTATGTTGCGGCGATTTTTACCTACCCTCAATTAAAGGGCAACCGCCTGGCTGTGATCACACATGCCGGTGGG
>DAORHY010000127.1:0-9497 GCA_035438225.1 Bacteroidia bacterium | reverse complement strand
ATCTGGAAATATTATTCATGAATTTTTACACGAGGTTTTTAGAGGCTCCCTTAAGTAAAAGTTATAAACTTTTACCAGTACTCATTAATAAAAACATTGTAGTGGCATTGTGCAAATGAAAATCGTTGCCTGTATCCTATAAAAAGATAGGAGATGTAAAAGTGAGGCCAAACAATAAAAAATTCCGACTTTCGCGCCGTGTTATCATTAAACAGTATAAGTTTTGAATTTGGTGGCAGGTATTTATACCGCGATGCTACATGGCAGATAAATCCAGGAGAGAAAATTGGATTGGTTGGGTTGAACGGGACGGGGAAATCAACCCTTCTCAGAATCATCAATGGTGAATACCAGCCCGAAAAAGGTGATGTCTCGAAGCTCAGGAACATGAGTCTTGGTTTTCTGAACCAGGACCTTTTGAGTTATTCAAGCAGTGATACCATCCTGGAGGTTGCCATGCAGGCGTTTGCGGAACCCCTGCGTCTGGAAAAAGAAATACATGCCTTGCTGGAGAAAATGGAACACGATCATTCGGAAGCCATCCTTCATGAATTGCATGACAAACAGGTTGCTTATGAAGCGGCTGACGGTTACAATATTCAACACAAAGCTGAGGCCTTACTGGAAGGTTTGGGATTTTCAACAGCGGACCTAAACCGGTCACTCAATCAGTTTTCCGGTGGATGGCGGATGCGGGTCATGCTGGCAAAAATGATTTTACAACAACCGGATCTGCTGCTTCTCGATGAGCCAACAAACCACCTTGACTTGCCCTCAATTCAATGGGTGGAACGTTATCTTCAGGATTACCGCGGTGCAGTGGTGATTGTATCCCACGACAGATATTTTTTGGATAAAGTGGTCAATAAAATTGCCGAAATCGCCAATCAGAAAATTACACTGTATAACGGGAACTATACTTTTTACCTTCAGGAAAAATCGGGCAGGGAAGAATTGCAGCGTTCTCAGTTCAAGAATCAGGAAAAATATATTAAAGAGCAGGAAAAACTTATTGATCGATTCCGGGCAAAAGCCTCCAAAGCTAAAATGGCCCAGTCAAGAATGAAAATGCTTGACAAAATGGATAAGATAGAAGATGTTGAAAGCGGAACACCGGATATCAATATCCGTTTTGTCATTGACAAACAACCCGGGAAAATAATCTCACATCTTCATATAAAGAAGAAGGCATACGGCGATCTTAAAATTCTTGAAAATACTGAAGTCAAGATTAACAGAGGAGATAAGATTGCATTGATCGGAGCGAATGGACGGGGAAAATCGACCCTGCTCAGAATGATTAACGGCAGTGAACCTTATGAAGGAAAAGCCGAAAATGTGCATCAGGTAGTCACCGCATTTTACGCACAACATCAGTTGGAGGCATTGAACCTGAATAATGACCTGATTACCGAATTGGCTGAATTTTCACCGGATAAAAAAGACGTGGAACTGCGCACAATATTGGGAGCATTTTTATTTACAGGGGACGATGTATTCAAAAAAATAAAAGTGCTGTCAGGAGGGGAGAAGTCCCGTGTTGCGTTGGCTAAAACAATGCTGAGCAAAGCAAATTTCCTCATCCTCGATGAGCCGACGAATCACCTCGACATGCAATCGGTTTCAATTCTTATTAATGTGCTCCAGGAATATGAAGGAAGCTTTATTATAGTTTCTCACGACCGTTATTTTCTTTCCCAGGTAGCAAATAAAATCTGGTGGATTGAAGATTTCCATGTTAAAGAATATCCTGGAGATTACGAAGAGTACGAGTATTCCCGAAGTCAGCAAAAAGCCGCAGACCAGGCTGTTCAAAAAGCTGCAGTAGCCAAGGCCAAAGCGAAGAAAGCAGAAGAAGTTGAACAAAAAAAGAAAGATCCTTCCGAAGAAGACAAGAAGAAAAAGAAAAAATTGAGCAGCCGGGTTCAGAATCTGGAGAATGAGCTGACACGCCTAAAACTGGAAAGAGAGGCCCTGGAGAAACATTTATCGAAACCAGAAGTATACGGGGATCCAAAGGCTTTCCAGGAAAATCTTCAAAAATTCAACGAATTGGATGAAAAATTGAAAATTGTCAATACCGACTGGGAGAAGTCTTTTGAAGAATTGTCTTCCATGGAATAATCCATATCTTGCTGTTTATATGGTACTTGCTAACCGACCCTTGAATGCATATTTGTCCGGAAAACCCGCTAATCGCCGGGTTTTACGGAATACCCGGTGGGCAGCCTTTATTGAATTGCTTATTTTTTTTCTTGTGCTGGTTATCGTTTTTACCCGTTTTATATAATTGAAATTCTTCCATTTCTTTTTTACCTCGTTTTTTTGCTGAAAAAACCGATTTTATCAGCCTTTTCCAAACCGTTTATTCTGCTGATCCCCTGAATCAGTGCGTTCACCGTAGCCAGGATTTCTTTCGTCAAAATATTTTTTGATTTAAAGGGTGCTTTAATACATTTGATACAACAAAGCAGAGCACCTAACAATGATCACACAAGTAACCTCAGGAGTCAAAGTCAGTGTAGAGACTTTCTATCGTCCGGATCAAAGCAACCCGGTTATGGGCCAGCATGTGTTCGCCTACCGGATTACGATCACCAACAACAGCGATTATTCTGTTCAGTTGAAAAGACGGCATTGGTTTATTATTGACTCCTCAGCAACCAACCGTGAAGTGGAAGGCGAAGGAGTGATCGGTGAATCTCCGATCATCGGTACGGGAGAGAGTTACCAGTATGTTTCAGGCTGCAACCTGGACTCGGAGGTAGGCAAAATGTATGGCACATACCTCATGGAACGACTGATTGACAAGAAGCAATTCTATGTACGAATTCCTGAATTTCAATTGGTCGTTCCCTACAAGCTCAACTAACTTCAACAATTCATAGTGAACAGCCCCTGTCTGCCATAGTACAGGGGCTGTTTCATTTTATACGGTTTGGATTCTGTTATTTCCGAATACCGACACAGTAGGGATCAACGGCAATTTCAGATTTCCAGTTCGGAACCAGTTCCAGACTGTGCATATCGAGTAGCGTGATGTATCCGTTTCTGCCTGCACAGGCAGAAGAGTGGTGGGGTGTCCAGCCAACCGGAGAAATGTTCCTGTTGGCAATCCACACAAGTCCTTGTTCATCGTCGACCGCCAGGCCTCGTGGTTGATACCCGCTGATGATGCTTTTAATTTTAACAAGGTTCCGGAGGTCGATCACATCGATTGCACTCATCGTCCCGGCATTGGCAGAATCTTCCATGTTGGTGACAAAAAGTAAAGTGTTGTCGGCAGAGAAACCCATCAACTGTGGAACTCCGGATGTTGGAATTGCAACTAGTAAAGTGTCGGTTGCTGCATCGAAAACTCTTACTTCATGTGTTCCCTGGCAGGTGACTGCATACTTTGAAAAATCAGGACAAAAATCAACTTCATAGGGTTTGTAAATACCGTAATTCATGGCTTGCGTGCCCGGATTCAATACAACCTTGCTCTCGTCCGGTAAAAGCGGGTTGCTGAAGTCAAACCGTGTGAGAAAATTTCCCTGTTCCGCAGTCACATATCCAACACTGCCATCTGCATTCAGGGTACATCCATGAGGGTAAGAAAAACCTGTGTTCTGAGAAAGTACGGTCATGGTGTTGAGATCAAGGAGTGCAACAATTCCATCGTCTGCCCAATGAACTGCCAGTCCATACCTGGAATCGTTGCTTACTGCCATCGAATGCCAGCTGATTTCTCCGAGATTCAACTGTCCCACGAGAACATCATTTACAGCATCGTATTTCTGAACGATGCTGTTTGAATAAAACGAGAGGTACCAATGCTGATTGTCCGGGGCAACAAACAGGTCGTGCGGAGATTCAATTCCTGTCTGATTTCCGACATCAATGCAACGCATCAGCAGTTTACTTTTTTTATCAAATACGGAAATCAGATCGCAGCCCTGATTGATAACATAGATTTTTTTTCGAAACGGATCTCCTGAGAAAGCGATGATGCCGTTTTCATTCGGAGCCCCATTTTGAATCCAATTTTGTATTTCCAGGATCTGAGTGCGTGACAAGCTTGTCAAATTCAGTGGCATGGTTGGAATCAGGACGGGGCCCAGCGTTGAATCTGTATTCACAGAGTGGAAGAATGTACTTTGATCGGGTCGGTACGGAATGACAACTGCATTCAATTTTCCTCCTTCCAGACATTTTTCCCATGTGCTGAGATTTAAACCGGCACAGTTCATATAACTCAGGTCATTGTGACAACCGGCATTTGCACAATTCGTGAGGACAATCTTGGCAATGTCCTCCGGGTATCCATTTACATCCGTTTTTTCTTTGTCATTCAAACAGGAAAAACTGACGGATGCAGTGGTTAGTAATAAAAGCAAAGAGAACGTTTGACCTGATTTCATTTCGTAATATCCGTTTAAGCAGGCAACAGGGGAAATGATATTCTGCATTAACGGGGATAAGTTTTCTTAGTTTTATGTAAATGAATCGACAGCACAACCGATGCTGATTTTCTTTCCAACCATTGATTTTAAGGATAATGAAGAACTGTATGATTTTCCACAAAGCTGTTGGCAAATGCCTGAAAACCTGTATGTCAGTTCATTGAATATCCAATTTCTTTAGTGCATTTTACACCGGTATTCAGTAAGCGTTTCAGGGTAGAACCGGTGGATGAACCGAATTAAACCTCTGGAACATTTCAAGGTCTGAGAACAATATCAAATCTCAATAAATGGATCGTCGCCAGTTTCTTTCCCTGGAAAAACCACCTGTAAAACTAAAGCAGGATTTCAGTCATGTAGCACGCACCCAATCCGGTATCAATCCGTATTCCGGTCCCTGGACAATAAGTGAGGTAAGGCATTTGTTGAAACGCACAATGTTTGGTAGTACCCGGGATGACATCAATTATTTTACCGGACAGGGAATGCAGAGTGCTATTGAGGAATTGATGGAAATCATCAATCACCCTCCGTATACTGCCCCGGTGCCTCCTGTCAATAATTACGACAACCTTGTGAGTGATCCAAACTGCCCGGCAGGAATGCCATGGGCAGGTACTGCAGATACCAACAATGGGACCATTTACACCTACACGTCCCGAAAAAGAAGTCTGAAATCATGGTGGATTTCTCAAATGCTGATTCAACCGAGAAGTATCAGGGAAAAAATGGTGCTTTTCTGGAGCAATCATTTTGTGATAGAGCTGGATACAGTTACTGTATCTACTTACGTTTATAAGTACAATGAACTGCTGAGAGAATACGCACTGGGGAATTTCAAGGAGTTTGTCAAACAAATTACTATGAACAGTGCGATGTTAAAATACCTGAACGGAGAACGGAATACTGCAACTGCTCCCAATGAAAATTACGGACGGGAATTACAGGAGTTATTTACGATTGGTAAGGATGCTACAGGAAATCCCCCGTACACAGAAGATGATGTAAAAGCAGCTGCCCGTGTACTCACCGGTTGGAGAAATGATCTTGTGGGCGGCACAACTTCTGCGAATGGGTTCAATTCTTATTTCGACCCGAACAAACACGATACTGCGGATAAACTATTTTCTGCATTTTATAATAATACGGTCATTACCGGTCAAAGCGGGAGCGGAGCAGTTGCGGAACTGGATCAATTGCTGGACATGATTTTTTCGAAAGACGAAGTATCGCTTTTCATCTGCCGCAAGCTGTACCGTTTTTTTGTATACTACGATATTGATGCCACGACTGAACAAAATGTGATAGTTCCCCTTGCTGCTATTTTGAGATCCAATAATTATGAAATTCTTCCGGTACTTCAGACATTATTTTCCAGTGAACACTTTTATGATGTCCTGAACCAGGGTTGCATGATTAAAAATCCGATCGATTTTACAGTGTCGTTGTGCAGGGAATTCGGTGTCGTATTTCCGGATGGCTCCAACCTTGCAGGACAGTATGGATGTTGGGATAAAGTTCGTTCTACGGCGTCCGGAATGCAGCAGGATATCGGCGATCCTCCGAATGTTGCCGGATGGTCTCCCTATTATCAGGAACCTTCCTATCATGAAATATGGATCAATTCGGATACACTTCCGAAGCGGAATCAGTTTACCGACAGGATGATTTCGTATGGTTATACCAGTTATGGCGGCACAATCGTGCTGGATGTAGTTGCCTATACCGAAACACTGACGAATCCACTTGATCCGGTCACCTTAATTGAAGAAGTCCTGGCATTGCATTATTGTATTGACGTTTCTCAGAATCTCCGGAATTATCTTTTGTCCATCCTTCTTTCAGGACAGTCATCGAATTCTTACTGGACAAATGCCTGGGACGATTACACCGGCGACCCAACCAATACTACCTATTACAATATTGTAAAAACCAGACTCAAGCAGTTTTACGGTTACATCATGGACCTCTCAGAATATCAGTTAAGTTAACCGGTACAGACGATGAAAAGAAGAAATTTTTTAAAGACTGCAATTCCTGCTACGGTACTGCCGGGTCTGTTGAATGGATTTTCCTTTAAGGCCTATGCAGGTTCTCCCTTGATGCAGGCGCTGACAGCGTCCACACTCACGGATCATGTACTGGTTCTAATTCAACTCAATGGAGGCAATGACGGAATTAACACAGTGATTCCATTGGATCAATATTCCAACCTTGCACTTGCCCGTCAGAATATTCTGATTCCTGACACACAAGTTCTCCCGTTGAGTGGATATTCCGGAACAGGGTTGCATCCGGCAATGACAGGTATGCGGAGTTTATTTGACGATGGAAAGCTGTCCATCATCCAGGCTGTAGGATATCCGTCACCGAATTTTTCACATTTCCGTGCCACTGATATCTGGCTCACCGGATCAGATGCGAACCAGGTGCTTTCTTCCGGTTGGACAGGTCGTTATCTGAATTATGAGTATCCGAATTTTCCAGCAGGTTATCCCAATACAACAATGCCGGATCCGCTCGCGTTGCA
Source organism: Bacteroidia bacterium (assembly GCA_035438225.1). Taxonomy (GTDB): domain Bacteria; phylum Bacteroidota; class Bacteroidia; order AKYH767-A; family 2013-40CM-41-45; genus JADKJP01. The sequence continues at coordinate 2,522 of DAORHY010000127.1, read as the reverse complement.
AATCGGATCCACGGTTTCACTCGCTTTACAGGGGCCAGCCGGAAGCCTTGGCATGGCAATCTCGGATCCAACTTCCTTTTATAATCTCATCAACGGCATCCAGGACCCGGCTCCGAATACACCTGCCGGACATGAGCTCACTTATATCCGGAGTGTATCTCAGCAATCCCAGCAATATGCCTCCGTAATTATGGCGGCGGCAAATTCAATTACTCAGCAATCACCAAATTATCCGGCTGCCGGTACCAATTCCCTTGCTGACCAGTTAAAAATTGTTGCCCGCCTGATCGCCGGAGGATTGAAAACTAAAGTTTACATGGTGAATCTGTCCGGTTTTGATACGCATTCTGCGCAAGTGGATTCCGGCAATGTGCTGACCGGAACGCATGCAGACCTGCTCGGTAAGTTGTCAACGGCTGTCAAGGCTTTCATGGATGACCTCGCATTTCTGAATGTCGAAGACAGGGTTACGGGAATGACTTTTTCGGAATTCGGAAGAAGAATTAAATCCAACTCCAGTGAAGGCACGGATCACGGTGCCGCCGCTCCGATGTTTGTATTCGGAAAGCAGGTACAGGGCGGAATCATTGGTAATAATCCGGTGATACCGTCAACAGTAGGTGTCAGCGATAATGTTCCCATGCAATATGATTATCGTTCAGTTTATGCATCCATTTTGCAGGATTGGTTCTGTGTGCCTTCAGCAGACCTGAATTCCATTCTACTCAACAATTACCAGGTGCTCCCGGTTATCGGGCAGAATGCCTGCTCAGGAATTGGTGTGCATGAACTCAACCAGGTAGCAGGCGATAACCTGATTTCAAATTATCCCAATCCTTTTTCCGACAGCACCTATATTTCTTTTGAAACAAGCGGTGGACATACGCTGATCCAGATTTTCGACGGCGAAGGCCACCTGATCGGAACACCTGTTGACGGAGACTATCCGGCAGGGACACACAAAGCATGGTTTGAGAATCAAAATTATGCTCCCGGAATTTACTATGCTCGTTTGCAAAATGGTTCAGTGCAACAGGTGAGAAATATGTTGATCGTACAATAACCGTTAGAAGTCTTTAAGATGCTTGCTTTTTTTTTCAAGGTTAATCTCTATTCTGTAAGGATTGATTTAGAATTCCTTCCGCAAATTTTGTAATTGATGTAATTTCAATACAAATCCGGAAAGCAAATGAAAAGCGCGCTGTTGCTCGTTGGGTGTATTTTCCTGGTGCAATGGAATTACGCTCAATTTCCATCTTCTTTTCAATCAAAAGGACCGGGCGGAGGAGGTGCATTATTTTCACCTTCGATGGATCCGCAACAGCCAAACACGGTTTATGTCGCCTGTGATATGGGAGAGCTTTTCCATTCCACCGACTACGCAACAAATTACACAGAGGTTGACTTCCGGCAAGTACGAGGTGGACACAATTCAAGGGTCGCATTTACTTCTGATTCCCAGGTCCGGTATTGTATCAGTTATGCCGGAAATGCAGTGGTGCCTGTAAAAACTAACGATGGCGGTAATACCTGGAATCCTCTGCCCGGAAATCCCGACCCGACCGAAGAAGCATTCGGTTTGTGGACCGATCATTCCAGTACTGACCGGGTGGTGCTTTCCTATTACAGCTCAATCTGGCTTTCCGCGGACGGTGGAAATTCCTTTACAAATGTATATTCAACACTGAATATGTCAGCTGGTGTCCTTGTCGCAGGAGTATTTTTTGACGGGACTGATGTCTTTATCGGAACAAATGAAGGGCTACTTGTTTCTCATAATTCCGGAACAAGTTTTACTCGTGATAATTCTCCGGGAATACCTTCAGGACAATCGATTTATTCCTTTTCGGGTGCAAAACGTGGATCAACTGTACGGTTCTTTGCCCTGACCGGGGATTCGCTGAGTATTTATGTTGGACTTACAGGGAGTGATTACTGGAGTTTCATGCGTGGAGTGTATAAAATGGATTATAATTCCTCAGGCAATTCTTGGGTAAACAGTATGTCCGGCATCATCCCGTCACAGGACTGGCTGATGTTTACCGGTATGGCAACAAACAATATTGATACGGCTTACCTTGCAGGCAGTACCTACCTGTCAGAACCCAATGTGATGCGCACAACGAATGGAGGAAACAGCTGGCAACATGTGTTTCTGACCACTGCCAATCAGAATATTGTTACCGGGTGGTGTGGAGCCGGAGGAGAACGCGGATGGGGGTATGCAGAATGTGCGTTCGGATTTGCAGTTGCTCCGAATGATGCACGGTATGCAGTGATGACAGACTATGGATTTGTACACAAAACATCCGATGCGGGAAATCAGTGGCAACAGGCATATGTCTCTTCTCCGGATCAACATCCTGCAGGATCCAACACACCGGTAAACCAGGCGTATCACAGTAGCGGAATTGAAAATACATCCTGTTGGGATATCCGTTGGTCATCCGCCAACCATCTGTTTGCCGGCTATTCTGACATCCGCGGTGTAAGGAGCACAGACGGCGGTGATTCCTGGTCTT
>DAORHY010000126.1:0-9571 GCA_035438225.1 Bacteroidia bacterium | reverse complement strand
GCCAGGGTTGCGACAGCGCGCCGTGCGGCACGGCGAACAGCATTACAGCGGTCGATTGTAGAAGCAGGGACACCCGGGCGGTCGAAAATAATTGTGGTGCCGCATGGGCCTGTGAGTGTCACAATGAGATCACCTACCCAGGTGTGCGCAATATTTAATGTCACCGTCAGATTGGTGGCAGCCGTCATGATCCCTGCAGGCAAAGTGATTGTTCTGCTAAGGCCGGTCACGCTGTTATCCGGAATTGAACCTGATGTCGTGTTTGAACCACTGATTGATCCCAGGGTTCCGCCGGAAGAAGTAGCTGTCAATGTCGCAGATGAACCGATACATATATCAGCTGCCGAAGATGAAAGGCTGACAGAGGGTGGAGGATTCACCACGACACTCGTTGTGATGGTATTTCCATTACAACCATCTGCTGTGGGTGTTACTGTATAGGTTGCAGTTCCCTGTCCGGCACCTGTTGTTGAAATTGTTTGTGCGATCGAGCTTCCGGAGCCGGCGGTTGCGCCAGTCACTCCGGACTGAAAAGCTGTCCAGGCGAAAGTTGAGCCACTCACTGTACTTGACAATCCGATAGAAGCTGCAGCAGGGCTGCACAACGTCTGGGTAGTCGGAGTTGCAGAAGCTACCGGTTTGGGTTTCACAGTAACTGCGACCGTAAAGGTATTGCCTGCACAACTGCTGGCTGTTGGAGTCACAGTATAGATAGCGGTACCCGGTGTTACACCGCTTGCTGTCAACGTCTGATTGATGCTGCTGCCACAGCCGGAAGAGCAATTGCTTCCACCCGTAACACCCGACTGGGAAACAGTCCAGGTGTATGAAGTACCTCCCAACGAGCTGCTCAAAGAAACTGCAGGTCCTGCAGGTCCGCAAATATCAGGAGTTGCATCGGATGGCGTGCCCACCGGCTTAGGATTTGCAGTCACGGTAACATTGATCGGATTACCGGTACAAGTTGCTGTCGCTGGTGTTATTGTATAGACAGCAGTACCGGCGCTCGTACCGTTCACGTTGCTCACGGTTTGAGAAATATTTGTTCCGCAGGAAGCTGCGCAATCCGAAGCACCTGAAACATTTGTTTGCACAACAGTCCATGTAAACGAAGTCGCCCCCACATTGCTGGTGAGTGCCAGGTTTGCATTTCCGCTTTCACACAACGTACGGGAAGCAGGAGTAGACGTAGCAACCGGTGTTGTATTTACTGTCAAGGAAGAGGCGCTTGTTGAAGTGCCGTTGGGCGATGTAACTGATATCACGCCCGAAGTTGTAGCGGCAGCAACTACGGCAGTGATGGTCGTGGAATTCACTACCGTAAAACTGCTTGCCGCTGTTCCGTTGATCGACACAGCGGTAGTGCCGGTAAAGGAAGTACCTGTGATAGTGACTGTAGCACCGGTACAGATCGGACTCGGGCTAAAACTTAAGATCGCCGGAGCATTGTACACACAAACAGAGCCATTCAAAGTGGATGTTGTTCCTGAAGTATGTACGATCCGAACCCTGTAGGTTGTGCCAGCCGTCGTATTGAAGGTTACAGTTTCATCCGAACCGCCACCGTTATCATTCATACAGGCCACCTGAGTTAAACTTGCGCATGTTCCTGTGTAGACATGGATCGCAGCATTCCGGGAGGAATTGTTATTAAAATAAACCGTAGAGCGTGTTGTCCCGGCAACAAAATAAAACCAGCCATCCCGGGCTGCTGAGGTATTACATCCGCTTACCGTTGGATCGTTCACAGTTGTATTGCTCACATTCTGGTTCGATGTACAGTTGCCTACAGTGATCTGTTGGGCACCACTGCAATCTCCTGAAATCGTTTGAGCAACTGCAGTCAAAGCAGTGCCGCACAGGCAAACAATTACCATGGCAATTGTTTTTTTCAGCCATTTTTGTTTGTTGTAAAATTGTTTCATGTCAACTAGGGGTTTGTTTTTATAGAAGGGATTTATTATTTCGATTGAATACTATTTAATTGTGTACTAAACTTTATTTTTAAATCAGGTTCAGATACTTACAAGCCTCTACACGATTCAATAGGAACCGGAAGCCGCAAGATATTTCCAACAACACGCCAAGACAAATTCTTCTTGTTAATGTCATTGTTAAGCATGGCGAATGCCTGAATTTTCTTGGCCAATGTCGAATCAACTCCCCGGATTGTAGGTTACCGGGGAAAGGCGCATGTCACTGAAATTTTAATGATTTTACAATGAGAGATGTATCGTGAGGTTGTTGCTCAGAATCAAAACCTGTCAGAATTCGTAAAATTTCAAGAAAGAAATAAATGTCGCAGAATTTTAAAAGGTAATTGCCAGTCCACGTGATGAATCGATCATCGTGACGAAAACTAAAAAACACCCGATAGGAAGGGGGCAATAACATGGGAAAAATATTTTTTTCATATCCCTGAAACGAGCCACTGTCGAGACTTTCCAAGGATTATAACAAACATATCCCTTTAAAACCAGCCATGGTAGCGGTTTTTGGCCAATTGCAAAAAAATCTTGGCAAATAAATGTTAAAAGTCTCTCCGGGCGGGCGTGTGAAGGATATTCTTAAAAAAAATTACCGGTGTTTCTTCTTCATCCACCGTGTCAGAAAAAAGCCCTTTTTGTCTTCATTCCATTTTTTTGATGTGTGATGGCTTTTGCGCATCATCTTGCGGGTGTTTTTAGATTGATTTTTCAAATGCTGCTTTTTCGCCTTCTCAATCGAATGCTCAATCTTTTTTTGCTGCTTGATTTTTTTCTTTTCTTCAGCTCGTTGCTGCTTTGCTACTGGTGCAGGTTGGGGAGAGCGCGCATCCAAATCCTGGGCATGCAACGCTTTCCCCATGAACATCATGATTACTAAAAAAAATATTTTTGCTTTTGGAATCATTTTGAATGAACGGAAAAACACAGTATTCATTGTGGATTAAAAGCAATTCGCACCTGCAGACACGTTAACTTTTCACCTGTAAATCCATTCCGCACTGGGGACACTGGCCCGGTTTATCAGAAATTACATCCGGGTGCATCGGGCATGTATATTGTGCAGCAGCAGCAGCCTGAGTTGTGTCTGCTGTAGCAGCAACACTCGCCGAATCAGCAGTCGCTTCATTGGATTTGTTTTCATTACCTTTGCAGGCAACAAACAGTACAGGAATTGCAAGGAGAAGGATTAGTTTTTTCATATGATTTTAGGTTTGAAAGACAAATATAAAAGAATGCGAAAACAGCACATTTCCATAAGTGCATTTGTTATGAACAAATTGGCATTTCCCTTTTTGGTTTCATTATTCGTGCTTGTTTCCCCTTCGTGCAAAAAAAACAGTGGCGATAACAACATTCCGAATGTGACCGTTGATTTGATAATTTCCCTGGGCCTCCCGCAATACGCATCCCTCAACAGCATCGGGAATTCGCTTGCAGTGAGTGGTGGCGTAAAAGGCATTGTTATCTACCGGCGAAGTATCGATGAATTTACCGCTTCGGAGCGCGCCTGTCCGTATGACCCTTCCGTGAATCAGGCGATCGTTGAGATTGACACCAGCCAGGTTATCGGGGTGGACCGAAACTGCGGAAGTAAATTTAGTTTTGCCGATGGTTCAATTATCCAGGGTCCTGCCACACGACCGCTCAAGCAATATGTCTGTGAGTACGATGCAGGCAGCCAACAGGTTTACGTACACAATTAATACCGGTAATTTGCAGCTGATTTTCCGGCGGCGGTAAAAACAGGGAATGGAACGATGTGAGGTGCGGATCAGGAAACTTCCGGATCAGGCTTTGGAAGAAAAACAGAAACAGAAGGATATGCAAAATCGCTGCCGTTTCTTCTCACGATATCCAGCAATTCAAAGTTGATTTCCTCCTTTATTTTCAGAAACGTTTCAATATCGGGAGCCATCACAACGTATATGACCAGAATATCCAGAGAACTGCTTCCGAATTGTTCAAAGTGCACTAAAGGTTCCGGGAGTATCATCGGATGAGATTTCAATAGCTGGGAAATTTCTTTCAATATATCCCTGAGCTGCCCAGATCGGGTGGAATACAGCAGGCCGATTGTAAACTTCGCACGGCGGACCGTCCGTGCTGTTTCATTGATCAGTTCGGCGTCTACCATTTTTTTATTGGGTACAGTTACCAGCATCCGGTCCAATGCACGGATGCGGGTTGAACGAAAACCAATACTTTCAATAATCCCTTCCACCGTCCCTACCTTCACCTGGTCGCCAACAATGAAGGGCTTATCCAGAAAAATGGTGAAGGATCCCAATAGATTTTCAAGGGTTTCTTTGGCTGCCAGAGCTATGGCCAGACCTCCAAGCCCGAGGCCGGCAACCAATGATAACACATCCAGGTCGAATGTGACTGCCAGCATGATCAAAAAGCCCACACCGGCAACACTAACCTTTGCGATTTCTTTGACAAATGGTACCAGGTGATCATCCAGTTTTGACTCTGTCTGAGCGGCTCTGGACTTCATCACAAGTCCGATGAATTCAATCACCCTGATGGAAATCCACGTAATTGCGAGTACCATGGTACCCTGGAAAACCTGGATCAGGACAAAACGAACCCCAAAAACATTATCCGGAACAAGATTCCATTCTCCGGGAAAAGTTAAACGGTCACACGCCAGATAAACGATGATGGCCAGAAGAAAAAAGCCGACAGGCGCTGAAAGAAGGGCAACAAACTTTTCTACCCCGATGTGTTTTCCGTACCGGTGAAAAACACGGTACAGCAGGAAGCTGACGAACCTGGAAATGAATTTCTTCAGGATCAGTCCCGATAAAAGTATTCCGAAGAACCACAAATAATCCTCCAGGGTATTGCCCAGGAATGTTCTGTGAAGGGAATTGCCAAATTCTTCCATCGTATACTCTTATACTAAATGGCTGAAATCTCAGCCCGGAATTGATACTTGAAAAGGCACATGGATCAGATCAGCTTTTCTATGGACCATTCCAGAGCAGCCTGGCTGATCCTGGTGTTCTCTGCATGACGCTGATGTACCTCCTTCAAGGCTCCACCGATACATGCAGATACATCCGAGAAAATGGCCTGGTCAGTGATTTCCACATTGTCTCCCATCAGGTAGCGGAAAACCCTTGCCATTCCACAATTTGCTATGAAATCAGGAATTACAGTAACCTTAGCGTCCGCATATTCCGCAATCGGGCCAAAGAAAATTTCATTGTCCGCAAACGGGACATTCGCTCCGCAGGATATCATTTCAAGTCCCTTGTCAATCAGGCCTTTCAAGTGCTCCTTGTGTATGAGACGGGATGCTGCTGCAGGAATGAAGATTTCAGCTTCCGTGTTCCAAAAATCCTTTTTAATAGACTCAATAGGAAGGATGTCTTTTGCGGAAAGCTGGTTACCGTTTCTATTCAGAAAAAGTTCTTTTATCTCTGCGAAAGAATAACCGTTTTTATTTAATAGTCCGCCATTCCTGTCCAGGATCCCAACGATCTTTGCGCCCATCTGTGAGAGGTAAAATCCAGCGGCAGCTCCAACATTTCCCCACCCCTGAATGACTACCCGCTTTCCGGATACAGCACTGCCCTGCAATGAATACTGATGCCGAACTGATTCCGCAACACCATAACCGGTAATCATGTCGGCTACCGTTATGTCTTTATTTACATCCGGAGAAAATTGCGGGTTGTCCAGTCGTTTTTTCACCCCTTTCCTTAGCTGATCAATAATCACCGCCTTTCGCTCTTCAGTGGCATTGAAATGAGCAACTACAGTACCTTCCTGAGGATGCCGGAGTCCCAACTTTTCGGTAATGGGTATTACCTCATGAATTTCATCGACATTCAGGTCTCCACCGGTACCATAATAGGTTTTCAGGATTGGCATGACAGCCTTGAACCAACGCTCCAGAACTCCCTTTTTCCGTGGATCAGCAGGATCAAAATTGATTCCGGATTTCGCCCCGCCAATTGGCGGCCCGCTAACTGAAAACTTGATTTCCATCGTCTTGGCGAGGGATTCTACTTCGCGCATATCAAGGCCCTTACGCATTCGGGTACCGCCGCCGGCGGACCCTCCCCGTAATGAGTTGATCACGATCCAGCCTTCAGCCTCGGTTTCAGGATCTTTCCATTCAAATACGATCTCCGGACGCTTTTCTTCAAAACGACGGATTAGTTCCTTCAATCGCGCAGATTCGAAGGTCGCAGTGGTTTGGCTCATGGTATTCAAAAGAGGCACAAACCTACGGGAAATCAGGGAAAAGACAAAGGTTAGTTAATAGTTGATGCTTGCCGGAACCCGGTGATTGGATGGAGAGTCAGGGGGACCGGAAGCGGATAGTGGCGACTTCGGTTTTTCCCAGGACGCAGAACCCTTTCCACCACCAACCTTCCGGTGTGTTTGGATCGCCCCCCTGTCTCCCTCTTTCCATCACCCGCCTTTGCCTCTTTCGTAAAAATAATTTTGGAAGTAAATCATTTGATATTGTAAATTTGAACATCACCATCTAATATTGCATCATCGTCTAAACAAATTCAATTCACCAGCCATGGCAACAAAAAAGAAAACTTCTAAAAAACCTGCAGGAAAAAAACCTGCAAAGAAAAAATCTCCGGCTAAAAAATCTGCAAAAGGCGGAGCGACTAAAAAAGTCGCAAAGAAAAAAGCTGCACCAAAAAAGAAAGCCGCTAAAAAAGCCGCTGCTAAAAAACCGGTTTCAAAGAAACCCGCTGCTAAAAAACCCGCTGCTAAAAAGGCTGTCAGTAAAAAAACAACGCCAAAACCAGCTGCTAAAAAAGCTTCGCCAAAACCTGCAGTTAAAAAAACTGCACCCAAGGCTAAACCGGCATCTACACCAAATGCAATTGTTACCCAAACAGAGATTATCGAAATTACTCCGATAGCTCTTCCGGACATGGACAGCAATGAAGAGTTGGATCTTCCAATGGAAGAGGACATCAAAGGATTTGACGATCCCGCTCCCATGAGTGATTTTGAAGACGACGACGACGACTTTTAACCAACCGGGGGTTTTTCGTTCTGCTGTGGCGCTTACCGTTGCGAGCAGATGGTGAATATTGTCTTCGGACCAGAGAGCATCTGATACTATCAGATGCTCTTTTTTTATTCAGGCACTCTAAAAATCAGGGCTCGTAGATCGCACCACCACAATTGTCCCGGCTGGCTCCGGTGACACTGCAAAGACAGTTCGTCTCCTTCCTCTGTCGTAAGACACCAAGGAAAGCAAAAATCAGAGCTTCTTTAAAATTAATGAGCTGTCGGCCGGGTACAACAACCTGTGCACTGGTATATGACTTGATTCTCCCGATCAAAAAATGATTGTGTACTCCTCCACCGGTAACAAATAGTTTACCGGATACAATATGCCGGCCGATTTGTTGCGCAACGTGCTCGCAAAATGTTGCCAGCAAATCCTCAACCGGAATTCCCGGTTTATCAAGCAGCGGGAACACGTCACTTTCCATATCTTCCCTTCCCAGAGATTTCGGAAAGGGTTTAGTATAGTAAGCCGCACTGTTTATCCTTTCTAAAAGATCACTTCTGATTTTTCCTCCGGAAGCAAGCCGGCCATCTTCATCGTATTCTTTTTTCACCCTGCGAGCAAGTGCATTTAATACCAGATTGCAGCCACAAACATCGAATGCAATTCGTTTTCCATTTTGCTCAAACGAAATATTGGCAATACCGCCGAGATTCAGGCAATAGTGATACTCATGAAACAAGAGCCGGTCACCGACAGGAACCAACGGGGCACCTTGTCCGCCCAAGGCCACATCAGCGGTTCTGAAATCACACACAACAGGAAATCCGCAGGCAGCAGAAATTGCAGCTCCATCCCCTATCTGACACGTAACGCCAGCTGCAGGCTGATGAAAAATTGTATGCCCGTGTGAAGAAATGAAATCCGGGTGTAATTGATTTTTCTCACAAAACTCTTTTACCAGGGTTCCATAGAGAATACCCAAAGCAGAATGTGCAAGAACAAATGCTTCTGCTGACTGAAAAGGCAGCTGTGTTAATGTTCTATTCCATTCGGATGTATACGGAATGGTTTCAGCCTGCAATAACCTGAAGGACCAGCCCTTTTCATACTCAAATTCACAATATGCCAAATCCACCCCGTCCAGTGAGGTTCCTGACATCAAGCCGACAACTTTGTATCTTTGCATAGCTGAAATATAGATCCTTCGCAATCGCGTTGCTCAATGTGCAGCTGTAAGCAGTATTTTGCCTTGCATAAAATCACCCTTCTCTGAACGTGCAAACAGAAAGTATGCACCGGCAGAAAGTGGGGATAAATCGAGTGATCCTGAACACTGTTCACACCGGTAAACTATTTTACCGGAAAAATCAGTGACCGTGATATTTCTCAATTCAGCAGGCATGAAATACACACGGCCATCGGAAGGATTTGGATAAAAACGAATCTCATTGGTCAGCTGCTCCGGAAGTGTTTCACCGAGAAGAATACCTCCGGTAGCATCTGTTTTCACCAGGTAAATAAGTGGCAATCCTGTGGATAAGGAAGAACTTCCCACGGCAAAATATCCGGAATCAAGAGTTTCCACAACACTGTTTCCGCTTGCATCGCCGGAATTGTAATCATGAGTCCATTCCACATTCCCCAACGTATCCACTTTCACCAGTTCAAGACTGGAACGAGAATTTCCGCACAGGATATAACAATTATCAGAAGTGAAAGAAACATCCATTGTCTTTTCATCTGCATTTACCGACCCAATCCTGCGTGTCCAAAGCGTGTCCCCTGAGAAATTTGTTCTGACGAGATAATGATCTCCGGCAAACAAAGCGGAGGCAGCGGATGCGCCGGCCAATAATATTCCGTCAGGCAAAATCAACAATGAATTGCCTGTGGCCCATCCCTGGCCAAAATATTTCTTTGTCCAAAGTGAATCACCCTGAGAATTTGTTTTCATCAGAAACATGGCCCCACTGGTATCACCAAAATCAAGCACATACCCGGTAAAATAGATGGAACTGTCCGGAGCCTGGGCGACATCGTTGATTTCGCCAAGACGTGTTCGCCATTCTTTCGACCAAAGTGATGTTCCCGACAACTGAACAGCTTCGCTTTTCAGATAATAGGCGTTCGTTTGTAGATTCACGCTTCTTCCTCCGGCAATAAAATTTCCATCGATTGAAGAGCATACGGTAGTGTACCGTTCATTGAACGATCCTGTTCCGTTCGAATGCCGCCATTGAACTCCACCGTTGGCATCCAGTTTCATGAGCAGGGCGTCACTGTTGCTGGTGTCATCAGTTCTTCCGGCAACATAAAGATCCCCGGAAGAATGACGGATCGCTTTGGAAGCGATTTCCCTGACTGCATTTGTCTGCACTATTCTGGTATGCGTAGTGTCACCGGTAGAATTTGTCCAGACCAGGCACACCCGTTGGTTTTGCGCACTATCGGAAAAAACTCCTACAGCAAGAAGAGAACTATCTGGCAATTCTATTCCGTTCAGCCCCAGGTGAACTGCGCCGGAGTGAATACTCAGTGAGCGCTCGAATGATTGCTGGGCAGGTAAAACGGCGGTGAACAG
>DAORHY010000125.1:1948-9581 GCA_035438225.1 Bacteroidia bacterium | reverse complement strand
AGCCTGCGGCTCATCATGATTACTGCTGTCATCGTCGACGACGAAAAGAAAAATCGCGAATCGTTGCGAAAGCTCCTCCGGGAGTATTGCCCTGATGTGAAAGTCATGGGTGAATCCGCATCCGTTCAGGAAGCGATTGAATGTTGCAGGAGAGAAAATCCGGACCTTGTTTTTCTGGATGTCGAGATGCCAAACGGGAGCGGATTTGATTTTCTCAGGCAAATGGAACCCGTTAATTTCAAAGTGATTTTTGTAACGGCACATGCCCATTATGCGATCAAGGCCATCCGTTTTTCGGCCCTTGATTATTTATTGAAACCCGTTGATACGGATGATTTGATTGAAGCTGTGAGAAAAACCATTGAGAAGCCCATGCATGCGCAAACGATGCAGTATAAAACATTATTGGATAATCTCAGTGCAACCGGTCTGACGAAACTGGCCATTCCGATTAAAGACGGTTTCGCGTTTTTGGAGCCGGAAGAAATTATCCGGCTGGAGGCGGATGGGACGTACACCCATTTGTATACAATTGATCAAAAGTATACCGGAACAAAAAATATTAAGGAGTACGAACAAATGCTGCAGGATCATTTTTTCTTCAGGTCCCACCATTCCCATCTGATCAACCTGCATCATGTGAAGAAATTCAGCAGGCTGGATGGGTATTTTGTTCAAATGAGTGACGGTTCCGAAGTAGAGATTTCGCGACGAAAGAAAGACAATTTTCTGGAAGTCATCAGCCGGTCAGGTTCAAAGCCTTCGTAACCTCTTTTTACAACAACGGCCGTCAGAAAAATCTACCGGCTGTTAATTTTTTTACACCACGGGTTGTAAATACTTACCGCCGGTTAAGTCCTTGTGGTAAATATCAATTTTCTTGACACCTTTCGAGGTAAGCTGACATGTGTATGTGATTTTATCCTTTCACGGATCATTCTGAAGAGTTACCGGAGAAGATTGCCGGAGATCAATGGTAATGCGGAATTCAGGCAAATTCATTCCATTTCGGCATTTCAATTCTGCATCGAAATCCATGAAGAGAAAATTCTCTGACAGTTTCAAAGAGCTGGTCGTCAAGGAATCGTTTACCACCGAAGTCGATTTGAAAAAATTGGCGGAAAAATACGATATTGAGGTGCGCCTGTTGAAATCATGGAGGAAGTCCCATGAACATCATACCCATTCAATTGCTACAGAACAGGGACAGGGTAGGCGGGTTCCTCTTTCATGCCATCCGAATCCCTAGTTGCTTATAATTTCAGAATCTCTCTCTCCTTTGCTTAACTTGAAACACCAAAGACCATGAAACACATTCTACTACGAATACTGGTAAAGAAAACAACGTGGAATTTTTTTCGGCTTTTCCGGATTCAGACTACACTGCAGCCTGTTGCACTATTGGTTTTTGTTGCAGCCATGTTCCTGACATTTGGTGCAGAAGTAAAAGCACAAACGATCCGGTGTACGTTGCATTGCCGGGACACATCGATTTGTTTTAACATTCCTGATTCAATGGTTCAGTTAATGCCACCTGCCTACATTAATCCTGCAGGGCCTAACGGCGGAGCCGGTGGTACCGACTGTCAGTTTGATTCCATCTGGAACAACGCACCCATGGTTTTCCCGGTCGGAACAACCGTTGTAACATGGTATGTCTGGGCACCGCCCGGAATTCTGGATTCCTGTACTCAGAATGTAACCCGGAATCCACCCTCTGCCTTTACCATCAGCTTTACAACCTCTCCGCCGATTGTTGGCGGTGTGATTAACATTTGCAACGGACAATCCATCACCTTTAACGACAATTCTACCGGCATCAATGGCTTATTGTGGAATTTCGGTAATGGTTATTATTCAAGCAATGCAACCCATACGGAGCCGGCCTGGCATTATCCTCCGGGGACCTATTATGATACACTGACGGTTTATGATGATTGCGGCACTCCACACGATACAGCATTCATGGTTGTTGTAGATTCCGCATCAGGGCCTGATATTTTCTGTATATCGGTTGTTTGTCCCGGCGATACGGTAACCTACCATACCAGCGCTGTGTGTTCCAATTATACCTGGAGTGTCACCGGTGGTACATTTCTGACTCCTCCGCCGGTAACTTCTGATTCCTGCACCATCATCTGGGGACCGGGATCTACAGGAACAATTTCATTGAGTGTTTCCGGATGCGTTCCACCATTAAACTGCCCCAACCCGACAATAAAAACTGTGAATATTGTTCCCGCTACACTTCCGATTGCAGGAGACACTGTTGTTTGCTCGGGATCAACCTCGACGTATTGTGTGGAATGCATTCCCGGTAACCTCCACAACTGGGAGTTGATGCCTGCGAATGCCGGTACCGTCAGTGGCCAGGGTACCTGTTGTGTAACCATTCAATGGGCTCCGGGTTTCTTTGGTACGGTTACATTGACACTCAATTACCAAAACATCCTTACAGGTTCAGGCTGTAATCTTCCGGGTAACTGCAGTCATGACCCCGGATGTGGCGGTACAGCCAGCATCACAATAACGGTGAAGCCCATTTTCGGAATTTCAGGACCGGCCACTGTTTGCCCGAACACCACCAACGGGCCTTTCAACGGAATGAATCTTACGAACAATACTATTGTTTCCGGAACGAGCTGGAAAGTACTGACTCCTGTTCCCACCACACTGAATTTCGCATCCACTGCTGCATTCAATGCGTATACATGGAATGCCGGTCCGGGAGCATATTATGTCACTGCGTACGCACCTTCCGGAGTTTTTTGCAATGATTCCGCCTTTCTCTCTGTGAATGTAATCAACATGATTGCTCCGGATTCCATTGCCGGTCCGGATACTGTTTGCGCAGGTGTTTCTTACCTGTACAATACAATTCCAAATATGGGCGGCGTGAGTTATAACTGGACGGTCACCAATGGAACCATTATCGGACCCACTAACGGAAACAGCGTCATGATTCAATGGAATCCGGGCGGGGGCACCGTCTCCGTTTCCCAGACTCTGAATAATCCCCCCGGTTGCACGAGTCCTTCTTCACCTGTTTTCAGCGTGTATACCTGGCCAAATTTCAGCCTTCCGGTGATCACACCAAGTGCAGCAATAGCCTGTGTGAAAAGTACGATCACGTATTCAATTCCCCCGTTGCTCATCAACAATGGAACGTATACATGGTCGGTCGTTCCGGCTACAGCCGGGAATATCGTCAGTGCGAACGGCACCAACCAGATTTCTATCAACTGGATTGACGCTTCCAACGGGCCAATATTTGTCAAACTGAAAATCAGCAGGTGTTATGCGGATTCCGTGATGTTCCCTGTGAATCTTCTTGGCTTACCTCCGGTACCAAACATTGTCGCTCCTGCTACTGTCTGTAAGAACAGCCTTGTGACGTTCTCAACCTCAAGTTTAGGGCCAATCTGGAACTGGAACTTCGGCGATGCAGGAACTGCGAATACTTCAACAGCCACACACACATACCTCAATGCCGGAGATTACAACGTATCGCTGACGATAACAAATTTAAACGGTTGTTCGGATACCGCCTTCACGAAAATCCATGTTGACGATATACCGCAAACACCAGTCATCAATGGTCCGGCGTCTGTTTGTTCAGGCAGCACCGTAACTTATTTCTTCACAGAGCCTGTGTTTAACGGTGCAAACTATGTTTGGAGTGTTAGTGCGCCTGGGATCATCCAGGCAGGGCAGGGGACCTCTTCCATCACGGTCAAATGGACTTCACCGACACTCTCCGGTCTGGTTTCACTCGTGGTGCAATCGAATTGCCCACCTGCGCCAGTGACTCCCTTTCCTGTGGTCGTCAATGCACTGCCTGTTGCGGGGATCGGAATTCCTTCGCCTCTCTGTGTCGGGGCTCCGCTCACGTTCACAGGAAGCGGAGGTACAACGTACAACTGGAATTTCCCCGGTGCTTCGAATGTGAACCTGACAAACCCTGCTGCTCCGGTTGTGACCTATGGAGTCACAGGTAATTATTCTGCTTCTTTATCGGTGATCGATGCCAACGGATGCACAGCAAATACGAATGTGAATTTTACAGTAAATCCGCTGCCACTTGTAAATGTTACAGCAAACGGAGTGTGTACTTTCCCGGCTACTGTTAGCGTGAACACAATTAATACGGGCGGGTATACCTACCTGTGGAACAATGGCGCCACAACTGCTTCCCTGACTCAAACATTGACTGGCCCGGCTTCTTTTTCGGTGACAGTTACCAATGCTTTTGGCTGTACAAATACGGGTTCAATTACCATTAACGGAGGTGTTTGTAGTCCTATCCCCGGGGTTTGTCTCGTGAACGACAGCCTCGACTTCACGGCTACACCACCGGTGTGTCTGACGGATTCATTTTTTAAAATTTACAACGGTACCCATACAGGATGGTCATTTGGTGATGGTGGTTCGGATGGTCCCTTCAGTCCGGTTGTGCATACCTATCCGACTCCTGGTATTTACAATGTTACCATTACCGGAACAGCCTATGGCATGGATGCATTTGGACAGCCGTGCACAACTGCAATTGGTTCCACACGTCCGGTCACTATTCCATTTGATGCAGCGTTCAATGTCACATTCCAATGCAATGGATTGGGGCAGATGCAAACGGTTATTAATAACACTTCATTGTATCTGAACAGTGCATCATCGTATTCATGGAAATGGTATCTTGATACGAACATCTCGCCATTCAGTTCTGTTCACTCACCGGTAAACCAATTGTTCAGCGCCGGTGCCCACACGATAAAACTCATCATTTCCGATCCGGGAGGGACACAGGCAACGTGTACGCTATCGGTCGCCATCAATGTTCCCGTTCCGGTGACAGCAGCGATGAATGCTCCATCACCCGCACCATTCTGTGCAGGAACGCCGGTGAATTTTTCGGATGCTTCATTTGCATCACCTACTTCGTGGACATGGGATTTTTATAATAACGGAAGCTCCACATCCAATTTGCAGAATCCCCAATTCACCTATCCTGCAGCGGGAACCTTTACCTATAAACTCACCGTTGCGGATCAGTACAGTTGTTCAAGTGTAACCACCAGTAGTATCACCATTAATTCAGCGGGTACTGGAAGTATATCCATTGACACAACGTATTGCGATTCGATCAAACTGACGGCTTCAGGTATTGGTCCTTTTGTTTGGTCCAATGTGTTTTCACAACCGGTGCCTGATAATCCGTTCTATGTAAAACAAAACGGTTATTACTCGGTTGTCGGAAATAATCCGTCTTTCGGTTGCCCTTACAGGGTAACTGTAGGTCCACTCACAATTCGCCGCACACCGAATCCGACAATTACCGGAAAAGTGCAATATTGCCAGGGAGAGAACCTTGATCTGAAAACGAACACTGCGGGTGTTAGTGTAGCCTGGACACCTTATCCGACCGGGCCGGTATTGGGCACCAACCCCAACCTGAATATTCCTGCGAATATCCCGGGTACTTTTACCTATAGGGTTACACTGACTGCAGCGAACGGTTGTTCCGCTTCCGATACCATCAGTGTAACCGTTGATCCTGTTCCTTCGAGTGCTGTAATTGTAGCTTCTGGTCCTTTGACTTTCTGCGAAGGGGATTCTATTAAATTGCAGGTTTCTCCGGCGGCTGCTACCTATCTCTGGTCAAAATCTCCCACGCCACCGCTTTCGCCACCGGCCAATCAGGCTCCCAGCTTATGGGTCAGTCAGAGTGGCACGTATTCGGTGATTGCACAAACACCTAACGGTTGTGCGTATCCGCCAATTCCACCCGTCACCATCACCGTGAATCCGATTCCGGCGATTACCATCAGCGGCGATACAGTTATCTGCCAGGGCAAGACACTCAGCCTGACAGCCACCCAAATTACAGGAGCTTCGTATACCTGGGTTGGACCCGCAACGAATTCGAATGTCAATCCTCTGGTGAAAACTAATATGCAGTTCTCAGATGCAGGGGTGTATGTGGTTACCGTAACGAGTCCGAACGGATGTACGATTACACGGTCGGTCAATGTCCAGGTGGATCCCAGTCCAACACCACCCTTCATCACCTCGAATCCCGGTGGTGTGTTGTGTGAAGGTTCTCTGTTCAATTTGTTTGTGACCAATCCTGCCGGAGCCGGACATGTGTACAATTGGAGTACAGGACAGATGGGTCTTAGCATCAATGCTGTTTTGCAGGGAGATTATTCAGTAAAAGTGACCAACCTGTTTGGCTGCAGCGCGAATTCGAACATTCTGACCATCCATCCGACTCCGGATTTAAGTTGTGCGCCTACCGGCTGCTATGAATTCTGCAATGAATGTGATTCTGTCACCATTCCCGGTCCGGCCGGCATGAACACTTACAACTGGAATATTCTTGTCGGGAATAACTTTGTTCCCTACAGCACAAATCAAAATCTGACGGTTATTCCTCCCGGAGGAGCATATCAACTGGTTGCAACAAACATATGGGGCTGTGCAGATTCAACAGACACACTGAAGGTCGAGTTTAAAGATTGTTGTCCAGCGCCGGATTTATTTTCTTGTCTGGATACCTGTGAAAATTTCGATAACAATATGCTCAATGACTTTGGTCCCCACCCCAATGCTCCCAACGTAATTGTTTCAACATCGAACGTAAATTCACAGGCAGGTCCGTCGGATTATTACCTGTTTGTTCAGGATCAGCCGGGTGCTTCCAGGGTATTGGCCAGTTATCTTTATGACGGCAAATGGTGTTGTGGAAGTTTCTGTTATGATTTCCGTTTGTTGAATGACGGTGGAACAGGATCGAATGTCAACCCGTCTTTCACCATCATGAGCGGTACGCTCGGATTCACATTCACTTCATCAGTTGTAGCAAATCAGGGCAACGGTTGGCATTCCATCTGTGCACCCATCACGGATTGCAATCCACCCCCCGTAACAGGTGCAGGTGCATGGACACCTGTTGGAGCAACTGTTCCAAATGACTGGCTGACTGTTCTCGGGAATGTCACCGATGTTGTGTTCCCGGCTGATTATACTGTTGCGTCGAATGAAGTTTCTGCACTGGATAATATTTGCATTCATTCTTCAGTCCCATCGATAAATGCCGGACCGGATACAACGGTCTGTCTCGGATCTGTGATCACGCTCAATGTTACAGGATGTAACGGGGTGCCGGTCTGGTCCAAGATCTCAGGTGATTCACTGATTGCTGTAGGAAACGGTCCTTTCATTGATGTGACTCCACAACAGAACACATGTTATGTCGTGACGTGCTGTGGGATTCAGGCATGTTGTTGTGATACTGATACCATTTGTGTGACTGTTTTACCCCTGCCGCAAATCCAGTGGAATTTCAATTACGGTCCATTGTGTCAGGGCACGGATTCTGTTTACCTGGATACAGCAAATGTATCTGTATACGTGAACAATGTGTGGACTCCATTGGCCAATGCCGGCGGTACATGGACATGGTCCGGAACAGGTGTGATTGGTAATTATTTTTATCCGAATATTCTGGGTCCGAATGGTGTAACATTGACCTACACGGATAGTTCGGGTTGTAGTTCTTCCCTTACGAAATATTTTTCAGTCATTTATTGTTGTCCCGATACCTGCCAGGCGGATGCAGGACCGGATCATGTTG
>DAORHY010000125.1:0-1848 GCA_035438225.1 Bacteroidia bacterium | reverse complement strand
TTACTTGGCCCCAATGCAATCACGTTCACGTATACAGACAGCCTGGGTTGCAGTGTGTCCCTGACAAAATACATTGGTGTGATCAGTTGTTGCCCGGATACCTGCACTGCCAACGCGGGTCCGGATCACATAGTCTGTCTTGGAAATCCGTTTATTCTGAATACCTCCGGTTGCGATTCTTCAAAGTGGTATGAAATACTACAGGATACTATTCAGCTAGTCGGTACCGGACCGATTGTGGATGTATTCCCACAACAGAATACCTGCTATTTGCTCGTTTGTTATAGTGGATGTTGTGTCGATAGCGATACAGTATGCGTATTTGTGAATCCGCCACCTGTCATCCAGTGGAATTTCAACGTTACACCGGTTTGTTTGAATGGCGACTCTTTGTTGCTGGATACTGCTTTAATCAACGTATTCATCAACAACAACTGGATACCGCTGGCGAATGCGCCGGGAACTTATGCATTCAACGGCATTGGTGTGGTTGGAAATTATTTCCATCCGAATCAACCAGGACTCAATGCAGTCACCTTCACATATTTTGATAGTCTCGGTTGCAGTGCTTCCATTACGATGTATGTGAACGTGATTAGTTGCTGTGTAAATACTTGTCCAGCAGATGCAGGACCGGATCAAACAATTTGTATAGGCCAGCCGGTGATTTTACAAACACAAGGCTGTGATTCTTCCTCTACGTGGTACCAAATGGGGCCTGACGGCCTGGTACAAGTGGGTACAGGACAGATTGTGGATGTCTTCCCGCAACAATCCACTTGTTATGTGTTGATCTGTTGTGCAGGAAACAATTGTTGTTGTGACACGGATACAGTATGCATCACAGTGAATCCGTTGCCGGTGATACAATGGACAACTGTCATTCCTGACGTGTGTTCCAATGCCGGTCCCGTACTCCTTGACACAGCAAATATTTTTGTCTATGTAAACAATGCATGGGTTCCTGTTTCTGTCGCTGGCGGAAACGGAGTATTCACAGGCCCGGGTGTAGTCGGAAATTTATTCTATCCGTCAGGATTGGGCACATTTACCATTACCTATTATTATACGGATGCCAATGGATGCAGTTCCTCAATTTCCAAAACGATTAATGTAATAAGTTGCGGATGCGATGCGATTACCTGTGGCTGTAATAATTTCCCTCCGCCACCAGGGCCAACGATTACAGTGGTGAGTGTGGATCCGGATAATTGCGCGAATGATGGATGCATACATGTCAATGTGACGGGGTGTTGCCTGCTGTACAGTTATAGTTATTTCGATCCTTGTGATCCATTGCTGTCTTATAGTGTGGCTCAAACTCCGGATTCATCCATCTTCTGTAATCTGAAAGCCGGAACCTACACGATATTTGTCCAGGATGCATGCGGAAATTTTGCTCAGCAAACAGTCACCGTTCCACTTGCTTCCGGACCGCTCACAGAATTTGTTCAATATTCCCTGTGTGGTGATTCTATTTGTGTCCAGGTTGAAGGCGGATGTCCTCCGTATTCTTATAACTGGACCGGAGGTGAAACCACAAATTGCATTCAGGTTACTGAGCGTTGTATTGGAAAAGTGCTTACGATTACAGACAGTCGCGGATGTTCAATAACGAAACTGATCAGTGTCCCGCAATTCAATTTCACGGATGTAATTAATCCTGGATGCTGTGGGGCGAATGGCAGTTTGTGTGTCAGCGGTTGTTTCGGCGAAGCTCCGTTGACCTATGTCTGGAGCAACGGAGGAACGACTTCGTGCATCACAGGTTTGTCAGCAGGGACATATTGTGTTAATGTTTTTCAGCGGTTTGCCGAAATAGATCTGGGCAGCGGCCGCGAATCCATA
>DAORHY010000124.1:0-9720 GCA_035438225.1 Bacteroidia bacterium | reverse complement strand
CAGGCATCAACCGGTTAATCCAATTAAAGTAAAATCACCCGAACCCGGAATGGCAACACCATCCTGATGGAAACACGAAAAATTGCCAGTCGCTTACGAATTGTAGCCACCAGCGTATTGGCCAACATGTCTGTGCCGGTTGCAAACATGCTTTGCTCCTTGCTGGTGATACGATTCATTTCTCCCGAATTATGGGGTTCCTTTACCGCAGTCTTTTTATGGGTGATTCTCGCCTTGCAATTTGCAGGATTCGGAAGCAAAGAATATCTGTTGCGGGAATTCACAAAAAAACCGCAACAAATTTTCAACTATTGGTTTTCTTCGATCCGGTCGCGATCCATCTTGTTGCTGGCAGGTATCGCGGTGCTTTTCCTGCTTCCGGTTGACCATGCACTGAAGCTTACCCTGGCCGCATGGTTGTCGGCACGATTTCTCTACAGCAGCTTCGATGCGGTTTTGTTGTTTCAGAAAAAATTCAGTATCACATTGATTTTGGAAGTATCAGGGTTTTTGCTGATGTATTTCTTTATCTCCCATCATCCCGAACCGGCGGGCCTTCGCTGGTTATTGAATACATTTTTACTTGTAGATTCTTTGAAAGCAATTGCCCTTGTCATTTATTTTTCCGGGGACATTTACAAGGTGAAAAGCATTCTCTCCGGTCGAAATATCTTTGGCGGCGCCTTTCTCTTCTTTCTTTTATCGCTTTCCGGCATGATCGGATCGAGGGTGGATCTGTATCTCGTCTCTTTTTATCTTGACAAATTGCAGCTTGCACATTACAGTGTGTTGCTCAATTTCCTTGTCTATTTGCAAGCATTGTCGAATTTCATTTTTCAGCCATTCATTAACTATTTTTACAGAACTAATTTCCAGAGCACCGGGAAAATATCTTTCCAACTATTGAGTCTGGGGGTGTTGCTGGCAGTTTGCGGTGTCCCTGCAATTGCATGGATATGCAAACATTTCTATCACATAGAATTTGACAATTTGTTCATCTGGACCGGAATGATCTATGTGATTCCGGTATATTATTACTTACCCAGAATATATTTTTTGTACAAAACCGGGAAGGAGTATCTGGTATTGTTGGTGAATAGCGCGGGCATCGGGATGAATATCCTGCTCAATATCCTCTGGCTTCCATCAAAAGGTATCTTCGGAGCTTTGCTGGCCGCTTCTCTTGTACAATTGATGTATGTTGCAGTGTACCTGTTGATTGAAAAAAAAATGCAGAATGATTTCCCTGAAATGTCCTGAATGCAGACAGGCGCTTGATCCTGAAACCCTGGTGTGTGCAGCAGGACACCGGGTTGAAATCCGTGAGGGTATAATAGAATTGTACTCCGGAGACTTCCGAAAGAAGCTGGATCCTTTTCTGAACCACTACCACCGGATCTATTCAAAAGAGAATGCTGCCTGGAGTGAAGCGGAAAAAATCCAATCGCCTTTCGTGAATGACGGACCGCGCAAGAAAGATTGGGCCTTGCGAAGGAAGAGTCTCCGGCTGGTTGAGGCTTTTTTGAAAAAAGAAAAAAAACTTCAAATCCTCGAAATCGGCCCCTGGAATGGATGGCTCAGCCGGCCCCTGCTGCAAGCCGGCCATCGGGTTGTTGCAGTGGATTATTTCCGTGAAGCACCTTACGGTCTGCTCGCGTTAACGAATAGTTCGAATTCCGTAACCTGCATACAGACCGACCTTCGTGATCTGTCCCTCCTGGCGGATGCTTTTGATCTTATCATCCTCAACCATTGCCTTCAATTCATGGAAACACCGGTAGCTGTTGTCTGCTCGCTAATGAATAAACTGAATCCCGGAGGAGTAATGATTGTAATGGGGTCACCATTTTACAAAAAGACCAAAAATAAAATCAAATCCATCCGGATCATTCAGGAACAATACAAAAGCAAATACAACTTTGATCTTTTTTTCCAGGCGGGGAAAGGCTATCTTGACTACACCGACTTAAAATCACTTGAAGAAAAAGGAATGGTGTTTACGAACTATCCGGGATTGAAAATAAAAAATTTCATTGCCGGAACGCTGGGCTCCGGACCGGTATACCTGGCAGGTAAATTTGTTAAGAAACAATAACTCCGGGCGAAATAAGTCCAAAGTTATGACAGGGCGGGCTTTTCGTTAATAATTCATCTTCGTGTTTTTCAAGAGGGTATGTTATTTTTTTTCAGGATCAAGTTAAAAACAGGTACAGGTTGATAATTTAATTCCACGGTTTCATTTCTCTGAATTACATTCGTTGCCTATTCAAGCACGAAATGGTATCAGTAGAACTCAGCCCGATCGAAGAAAAAATAGTGCGTCACCTCTGTGATGTACAAATTGAATCCTTCACCAAACTCAAGGAAAAAGACACCAGCATTGATGTGGATTTACAGCTTGCATCCGAGCAGGTCAGTCCTTCTGAATTTATGGCAATCGTCAATGGCGAACTTGAGAAGTACCAGCTTGTTAAAGAAACGCCGAATAAAATGTTTTGCCTGGATCATATGCTTTTCAACACGCTGAAAGAAATTACAATTAATTACGAAGAAGAACTTGCACAGATTTACGAAGAAGATCTTCCTGCATTCTGGAAAAAATTATTTCTGGCAGAATATGTCTGGGGGAATGTGAACTGAGCAGGGAGGTTGTTGATTGTTGACAAGCGAACATTGCTTGCGTCAATAGTCATTCTCTCCGGGCCGACGGACCAATTTTTCAATAGAAAAGCATGAAGCCTACTGTGCTGTTATTTAATCCACGTGCAGCGAGAGCGAAACCACGTCTGCCAAACAGCATCCTTTCCGTGGCTGCGTCTGTTGACGGTAAATTTCCCTGGGTGATTGTTGATGGAAATATGGAAACCGATCCATGGCCACGCTTACTGGAAGTACTTCAAAGCGGAAGCGTACGTTATTTCGGTTGCACCGTAATGCCCGGGCCACAGTTAAAACAAGCCATTCCCTTCACCCGCCGTATTCGTGAGCTCTTCCCCGAAGTAATTATTATCTGGGGAGGATATTTTCCTTCGAATCAATATTCTGTAGTCCTGGATTCCGGACTTGTGGATGTTGTTGTCAACGGTCCCGGAAATCACGCTTTCCCGGCAATCCTCGATGCTATTGAAAACAGGAATAGCCATCCGGAGACAATCGGGAATATTATATACAGAACAGGAAGATTCCCGGGTGAAAACAAAAACAAGGAAACAATTCCTGAAACTACTGCCGCTGATGGAAACAGATTTGTCATCACAAAAAAGGATGATTTGTATGATCAGGACGAACTACCTGTCCTGCCCTATGAAAAATTAAACGAATTTTATCCAATACAAAAATACCTTGGCAAAACTTACCTGGGAACAAAAACAATTGCCTATCATTCCAGTATTGGCTGCCCGTTCACCTGTTCCTTTTGTGCGGTGGTGCCGATCTACGAGGCAAGGTGGAAAGGAAAATCAGCGGAACATATTTATCGTGATATAAAATTTCTGAAGGAAAATTACGGTGGGAACGCAATCGAATTTCATGATAATAACTTCTTTGTTTCAGAAAAAAGAACCGTTGCGTTTTCTTCCCTCATCCAACCGGAAAAGATGATCTGGTGGGGAGAAGGAAGAATTGATACGATTGACAAATACAGCGATGATTCATTGGCAAAGATGAGAGCGTCAGGCTGCAAAATGATTTTTTTCGGTGCTGAAACAGGAAACGATGCTGTGCTGAAAAGTATGGACAAAGGCGGTACACAAACCGGTTTGCAGATCCGGAAATTTGCTTCGCGAATCCGTCAATTCGACATTATTCCCGAGTATTCTTTTGTCCTCGGCTTCCCTGCCGACACAGAAAAAAAAGTGTGGGATCAGATCCATGAAGACATTTCATTCATCCGGGAGATAAAGGAAATCAATCCGGCAACTGAGATTATCATATATCTCTACAGCCCGGTTCCTACGCCGGGAAGTGAAATGTATAATTCTGTACTCGCTTCCGGGTTCAGATTCCCGCAAACATTAGACGAATGGATCAGTCCGCATTGGGAGAATTTCGATCTCCGGAAAAATCCGCTGACTCCCTGGCTTACCGCTGAAATGATTGATTATATACGAAATTTTGAAACGGTCCTGAACGGTTTTTATCCCACCGTCTCCGACATCCGGCTAAGTCCGGTCCAGTCCAGGTTGATGCGTACAATCAGCAGTTTCAGATACAAACGGAAACTCTACGGTTATCCTTTCGAAATTAAAGCATTGCAAAAAATGTGGAAATACAGACAACCGGAGGTGGAGGGTTTTTAGGGAAGAAATGTGTCGGGTGGTTGTGGGGTGATTGAGTTTTTGATTTCGCAGGTTCCAACATTTTCGACTCCCGTCTCTTGTTCCATTTTTCATTGATCGGGTTAACAATAAATGCGTCCCTCATCTCCCGTTCCACGTCCCTTTTATCTAACGAACAGAACTTCAACTGTCAAATTCCACCCGATACCGATACCGATCGATAAACGGGGATTCCCGTTCAGGCGTTATTTTTGCCTGTTCAGCAACATAAAATCCAATTTGTATGTGAAATCATTGATTTTTAAGCCTAATTCTGGCTACATTATGCCAAAAGCATCCCATTCAATGCAAAATATATATACCACACAGGTGCGAAAAAATCCGATCCGGTCAGTAGAAAAGAAAATTTTAAATACTGTTTATAAACCCCTTGTGAAATGGTATACGGGTCGTGAACGTCCCTATACTTATAAAAGTATTCCAATCACCGTGCTTCCCGGTGTTTTCCATCCGGGACTTTTTTACAGCACAAAATTTTTACTTGAGTACCTCGAATTCGTGAATTTGCAGCGTATGCATGTCCTTGAACTGGGAGCCGGCAGCGGATTGATTTCTGTAATGGCTGCAATTGAAGGAGGAATTGTAACCGCAAGTGATATCAGCCATACGGCAACCATGAATACGCGTATCAACCGCGACCGCAACTTGTCCAGAATTGAACATAGTGATGGGGCACTGGAAGTAATACAGTCGGACTTGTTTGAAAATCTCAGTGCACGGGAGTACGATATCATCGTGATCAACCCTCCTTATTACAAAGGAAAGATCAACCGTACTGAAGATTATGCCTGGTATTGCGGAGAAGAGTTTGAATATTTTCAAAAATTATTTTCGGGATTGACGGCTTTTATGCACAAAGATTCACAAGCAATCATGATTCTTTCTGATGAATGTGATGTTGAATCGATCCGTAAAATTGCTGCGGAAAATAATTTGGAATTGAAAATAAAACTCACCCGGAGAAACCTTATGGAAAAGAATTTTATTTTTGAGATTCATCAGCTCTAACAGAGGTTCATCTCTGCTTTTATCCGCTTTCCTATTTTTACTCGTGTCTTGGTTCCAGGAATGTTCTTCGTGGCATGCCTTGAAAAAAGGGATACTTTTTTCGATAATTTTTTTAATCAATTCAAACTTGACCTGTTTGAATTATCTTTGAAAACATGAATATGATTTCAGCAACCCTTTCTCCAGCTCAGGGAAATGCAGTTATTTTATCTCCTATCGAGTCTTCGGTAGTCAGAACCTTACTTTATTTCGAAATTTTCAATCATCCCCTGGAGTGCGAGGAAATCATCCATTGTCTCGGAATGCCTGTCCGGGAACCGGAAAGGATCCGGGCGCAAATCCGGGCCATGGCTGAAAAAGGGTATATCCGGGAGCATGACGGGTATTTCATGATTCACTGTCCACCGGAAACCATCATCCGCCGTTCAAACGGAGAAAAATTAGCCGGACAATCGCTCAAAACAGCGAAAAGATTTTCTTCCATCATCGCCCGCTTTCCGTTTGTGCGGGCCATCAGTTTGTCCGGCTCCATTTCAAAATATTATATGGATGAAAAATCGGACATCGACTATTTCATCATCACCACTGCCGGAAGAATGTGGGTTGCACGCACGCTGCTTGTGTTGTTTAAAAAAATATTTCTCCTGAATTCTAAAAAATATTTCTGTGTGAACTATTTCATCACGGAAGAATCCCTTGAACTTGTTACCCGGAATATTTATTCCGCAATGGAATTGTCGTCTATTATTCCCACCTACAATTATGCGCTTTACCAGCAGCTTATGCTAAAAAACAAATGGGCTAAAGAATATTTTCCAAATTTCCCCGGCCGTGGAAATGAGTGGGTCATCCGGCAAAGAAACTACTTAGTGAAACCTATTTTGGAAAAAGCTTTCCATGGCAAAGCGGGCGAATGGCTGGATATTTTGTGCTACCGCATGACGCTTCGTCATTGGAAGAAGAAGTTCAGCCATTTTGATGAATCCACCTTTGATCATCGGTTAAGAAACGGACGCAATGAATCAAAACACCATCCGCTAGGATACCAGCAACTGGTACTGCAGGAGCTTTCAAAGAAAATCCAACAGTATGAATTAAAACACAAGGTTTCATTGAGCTGATGAAAAAAATCCTGTTCACGCATAGTTATTTTCTTCGTTTTGACCCGAAGCAATGGAAACTGCAGCAGCCGTATCCTCCGTTGGGAACACTGTATGCGGCAGCATTCATCCGGAATGCAGGTTATCACGTTCGTGTTTTCGACACGATGTTCCGGGAGGACGCATCACAAATCGAAGCTGCGCTCATTTCAGAAGTACCGGATGTCCTGGTGATCTATGATGACGGCTTCAATTATCTCACAAAGATGTGCCTGACGAATATGCGTGAGGCTGCGTTCAGGATGATAGAACTGGCAAAAGCAAGAGGAATTACCGTCGTCGTTTCCGGCAGCGATGCAACAGACCAGAGTCAAAAATACCTGGATGCCGGAGCCGATTACATTTTAGCAGGAGAAGGCGAGCAAACACTGCTCGAACTTTTAAACTCACTTCCCGGGGATGCGGCGAAACAAAACCATATCCATGGCCTGATCCGGAAAAGCGAAACCGGTGAACAGATAAAAAATCCAAAGCGCGAGGTAGTGCGGCACCTGGATGCACTTCCTCATCCTGCATGGGACTTACTGGACATAAACAGCTATAAAACCCGATGGCTCAACAAGCACGGTTATTTTTCATTGAATGTAAGTACAACCCGCGGCTGCCCTTTCCATTGCAACTGGTGTGCAAAACCAATTTATGGAAACCGCTATAACGTACACAGTCCGGAATGGGTGATCGAAGAGGTGAAGCATCTTGTTCGCTCTTTCGGAGCTTCTCATCTGTGGATGACCGATGATATCTTTGGATTAAAACCAGGATGGGTCAACAGCTTTGCGGATTTAGTAAAAAATGAAAAACTAACCTTTCGTTTCAAAATACAATCACGTGTGGATCTGCTTTTGGAAGAAGATACCATCTCGGCTCTTGCTGCATCCGGGTGTGAAACGATTTGGGTCGGCGCAGAAAGCGGTTCACAAAAGGTACTCGACGCCATGGACAAAGGTACTGAGGTCGGGCAAATTTATACCGCTACGCAACTGATGAAAAAAGCAGGCATTAAACCGGCTTTCTTTTTGCAATTCGGATATCCGGGAGAAACAAGTGCTGACATTCGGGCAACAATCCGGATGGTTAAAGAACTTCTGCCGGATGATATCGGGATCTCGGTCAGCTATCCGCTTCCGGGGACTAAATTTTATGAACGTGTGAAAGTCGATCTTCAACACAAAGCAAACTGGACCGACAGTGATGAACTTGCCATGATGTTTCACAATACTCACCCTTCTTCTTTTTACAAGGAACTGCAACGTTATGTGCACCGAACATACCGGACCCGTCAGGGAATTTCTGAAATCAGAAAATTGTTCAGCAACCCGGTAAAAATTTCATTGCATCAACTGAAAAGGATTGCCGCCATTCCGGTACATGCAACAGGGAGATTTATCCACAAACAACGCCTCAATAAATACAGCACAGAAGCAATAGTTAGTGACGGACTCGTTTCCTGACCGCTTGCTGTTTTTTTTTACAATTCCTGCAATTTCACCGAGATGAATCCTTCCTCTTCGCCATTTGATCCGGTTGCAAAATCCTATGATGATGTGTTTACCCTGACACAAACCGGTCAACTGCAGCGTAATCGCGTCTGGAAATACCTTACCTCGCTTCATTTTCCGGAAAACAAAGCGTCCGTATTAGAAATTAATTGCGGAACAGGGGAAGATGCATGTTGGTTTGCTACCCGCGGACATCGTGTACTGGCAACTGATTTGTCGGCTGAAATGATTTCACAGGCCGAAGAGAAAATAAAAACAAGGGGGCTGAAAGATGTCCGCTTTCTCGCCTGTGACATGCGCGAACTTTATGAAAAATTACAGGGGCAAAAATTTGATCTGGTTTTTTCGGATTTCGGAGGAATGAATTGCCTGGATGAAAATGACATCCGGAAACTGAGTATGGAAATCAGGTACTTGTTAAAACCGGGTGGCAGCTTCATTGCGGTTCTGATGAGCAGAAATTGCCTTTGGGAAAGATTTTATTTTTTACTGAAAAGAAACTTCACAGCAGCCTTCCGCAGGCGATCGAAATCCGGGATACCGGTGAGCCTTGGCCAGACGATTCAAACAACATATTATTACTCTCCTGATCAGTTTGCTTCCCTGACAGGATCAGGATGGAAAACAAATCGACTCATTCCAATTGGTCTCTTTCTACCTCCCTCCTATCTGGATCCGTTCTTCTCAAAACACCCCGTGCTGCTTCGATTCCTGGAACGGGCAGAGCGTTTATTTGGCGGGATGAGCTGGTGTGCAGACTACGCGGATCATTACCTGCTCCATTTTTCAACCCATGATCCTACCTTGCCTACCCGGGTACAAGAAATTAAATCAGTGACATAACTCAATCGAAAACCTGTGTACATTCTTTTTTCCGGACAGCCCGGGTTCAATTTGGTATCGATCACCGGTTGCAAGTGAATACAAATTGATTCAGCACTTTTTTGTCCAATTCTTATCATTTAAACCACGATTCCCGGGATTATATTGTTCCTCAGGATTCGTATATTCGTCAATTCCTCCTTTCAGATGCCTTCCATTCTCCTCACCCACGGCTATTTTCTTAATGACGACCCCAGGGAACTGGAAATCATGAAACCGTATTCGCCGCTGGGAATATTATACATTTCCGCGTATCTTGAAGAACACGGTTTCGGAAACGATGTCTTCGATTCTACGTTTTCATCTTTTGAAGACTTATGTGTGGAACTCAAACGGAAATCCCCACTGGTACTGGGTATCTACACCAACCTGATGACGAAACTGAATGTCCTCAGGCTCATTCGTTTTGTCAGGGAACAAGAGGATCTGAAACATACCCGGATAATTCTTGGAGGTCCGGAAGTAAAAAATCATGCAGAAAACTTTCTGAAGTTCGGGGCGGATGTCCTGGTGGTTGGAGAAGGCGAAGAAACAATGCTCGAACTGGTACGTTATTATTCGGATGTCACAAACGAGAAGGCAGAAGAAAAATCATTTCTTTCGCAAGTACCCGGGATAGCTTTTCTATCTGCTGCACATCTTGTGGTGACCACCCCACCCCGTTCCTTGTTAAAGGATATTGACCAATTACCGTTCCCGAACAGAAAAAAAATAAAACTGGAGAAGTACTTTGACGCATGGAAGTCCAGGCACGGGGAAAGTGCAATTTCCATGAGTACCATGCGCGGCTGCCCTTACACCTGCAAATGGTGCAGCAGAGCTGTATACGGACAA
>DAORHY010000123.1:0-9737 GCA_035438225.1 Bacteroidia bacterium | reverse complement strand
CAAATACTAAAAGGTTTTGACGACTGGGTCAATTTAAATCCGGCTCAGCCCCAACTCTGCCTCTCCGTCAGAACCGAATTCGTGCGCCAGGAGGAATCGGAAAAAGAAGGAAAAAAAGATACAGTACGCTGGTCCGAAGCATACAGGCTGAACTGGGAAGATTTTAAATCTCCGGTTGACAGGAATTCACCATTCAGTGCTCAGAGCCATTGTCTTTTTGATTACAAAGCCGTTCCATCATTTAACAACCAGGTCATGGTGCTTACCATCTCACTTTTTGCCTGTTTTGCAAAAAAGAGCTCCTGGGTGCAGGCAGACAAAAAACAGGAAAGTTTGCTGGCTCATGAGCAATTGCATTTCGACATCTGCGAATTGTACATCCGTCAGTTACGAAAAAAAATCAGCGGGATTAAATTGGATATACTGGAAGCAGACAATCAGTTAAAAGTCCTGTTTGAAGAAGCATGGAAAGGTTACCAGGAAGCACAGAATCTGTATGATGAAGAAACTGAACATGGGATCATTGCGGATAAACAGGAGTCATGGGCTGTAAAAATTAGTGCTCAACTTTCAAATCTTAAAGAATTTGCACGGGATTAAGGATGTCTATATTCATCGCATTCGTCTATTAAAATTTCAGATTTCAGAAAACAAATCCATTTGTCCGCCGATGGAAGGGATTCGGAAAAGGGTTTTATTATACGGTGGTATTTTCCGGCCTTTCATAAAACGTCCGACACTCTGAGTAAACAATTGCCGGATACTCTCCGCTACTTCTCCTTCCCCTTTCATCCGTGTGCCGAATCTGCTGTCGTTCAATTTGCCACCGTGACATTCTGCAATCAGGTTCAGAACTTTTTCGGCACGGTCGGGAAAACTTTTTTTGATCCAGTCGCTGAAAATAGTTGCAACCGAATCATTCAGCCTTACGATGGTCATCCCTGCATTCCTGGCACCGCTGTTTGCTGCGGCTTCAATAATAGCGGGGATTTCATGGCTGTTCAATCCAGGGATAACAGGTGCAACCATCACGATTACCGGAATGTCGTAACTGCTTAGCGTTTCAATCACTTTTAACCGGTTTTTCGCTGTAGCTGTTCTTGGCTCCAGCTGCAAGCGCAGGTCTTCATCAAGAGTCGTAATACTTACGGCAACGTGAATCAGATCCATGGTCGCCAGTTCACGGATCAAATCGAGGTCCCGCAGTATGAGTTGGTTTTTTGTAATCATACTTACCGGGTTGCGGAAACGCAGCAATACTTCCAGCATCCTTCGTGTGAGCTTCCATTTCTTTTCTGCCGGCTGATAACAATCCGTGTTTCCTGAAAGCATGATCACGGAAGGTTTCCATGATTTCTTCCGGAGTTCAGTTTCAAGTAATGCAGCTGCATGTGGTTTCACGATGATCCTGGATTCGAAATCGATTCCGGCACTGTACCCCCAGTACTGATGAGTGTTCCGGGCATAACAATAGACACATCCATGTTCGCAACCCTGGTAAGGATTCATGGAAAAATCCGAGGGGATATCCGGACTATCGATCCGGTTAATCATCTTTTTGGGGTATTCGGTAAAATACTGTGTTGCCCCGGAGAGATTCAGGGGTTCATCGAGTCCTTCGATGTGTTCCGTGACAAGTTCCTGCCTGAGATACTTGTTCCTTGTGTTGAGTTGCGCTCCCCGGCCTTTAATCAGATTGTCTGTATTGCGATCTTTCGCCATGCAAACAGTATACAAAAACTTTTCACACCTGATTCAGGAAATCAAATCTCAAAGAAAATTTGCGGGATTCAGAAGACGATGATCATATACCCTTTTTGCTCAAGAGGTGCAGTCGGGACATTGTCGAACAAAGCGCTTTCCGCCGCTTGCTTGGCTTTTGTTTTCAGGTAATCATTGTTGGTCGTTGAGCCGGGAGCTCCGGGAATCGCTTTTATGACATGTCCGTATTTATCAATTGTGATATCGACAACAACTGTTCCTTTGTCCTGTGTGAGGTTATCGATTCGTGGGGATTTCGCAATTTTTCTATCCGCAACTTTGTACCGGACAAGGTAGGAACCGGCGGTGATCTGTTTTTCTCCGATTTCATGCGGTGCTGCGGATGAGGACAGATCACCACTCACCCCTTTGGCAGCTTCCGATTCTGCAAAATTGATGGAATAAATCTCACTCACATTCAATTTCATTTTATTTCCCTTGTATAAAAACTCAACAGCACCATTGTTGAGAGACTGAACCGTTCCATTCATTTTTTCTCCACTCTTCATTGTCACAATATGTTGAGCAGAAGCGATAAATAGGGTTGTCAGCAGGGCTGCTCCGAGGAATATTACTTTCATGATGAGGCGGGCTATTTATTTATTTCTACAAAATTATGGAAGAACAAAACATCCTGATGAATGCTAAACGCTAGTTATGAACATAATATTCTAAACAGATATTTTAAAAATGAAAGAAATTCTGACACCAGGGAAGCCTCCTTTTCAAAATTGGCCTGAAATAAAAGGTATTCTCATTCGTCCATAAATAAGTACCTTTGCTTCTCCCTCTCCTTCCTATGAAACTACTTTTATCTTACCTTAGAAATCACAAGAAATATGTATTTCTGGCCCTCCTGCTGGCAGCTGTGAATCAATGCTTTTCTCTGATGGATCCGCTGATTGCGGGTAAAATGATGGATCGGTTTGGTGTTCACATTGCTGATTACCGGAATGATCCGGCAAAAAATTTCGCAAGGGACATTGTGTGGCTGCTTCTGGCATCGATGGGAGTGGCCATGGTGAGTCGAATTGCAAAGAATTTCCAGGATTACTTTGTGAATGTTGTGGTCCAGCGTTCCGGTGCCCAGATGTACACGGATGGAATCAAGCATTCACTGGAATTGCCCTATCAGGTATTTGAAGACCAACGCAGCGGGGAGACCCTGGGAAAACTCCAGAAAGTCAGGACAGATTCTGAAAAATTCATCACTGCCTTCATCAGCGTAGTATTCCAGACTCTGGTGGGACTGATCTTTGTGATCTGGTATGCATTTACGGTACACTGGCTTGTGGCGCCTGTATTTCTGGTCACTGTCCCCCTGCTCGGTATTGTAAGCAGTTTGCTCAGTAAGAATATAAAAAAGATTTCGAAAGTCATTCTTGGAGAAACTACCGCTCTCGCCGGATCCACGACAGAATCGTTGCGCAACATCGAGCTTGTAAAAAGTTTAGGACTGGCCAACCAGGAAGTGGGCCGGCTGAATTCAATTACAGGAAAAATCCTGAAGCTGGAACTGAAAAAAGTGCGTTACATCCGTTCTTTGAGTTTTGTGCAGGGGACGACGGTTAATTTTTTACGCACAGCATTTTTATTCCTTCTGTATTACCTTGTATTCAAGGATGTGATTACACCCGGCAAATTGCTCACCCTCACATTTTTCAGTTTTTTCATTTTCGGACCTTTGCAGGAACTGGGAAATGTAATCGCCATTTACCGGGAAGCACAAGCTTCACTGACCAATTTTCAGACTATCCTCGATACTCCGGTTGAACCGCGTCCTTCACATCCCAAAAGCATCGGGAGGATTGAAGACTTTCGATTCCAAAATGTATCCTTCCGCCATCAGAGTAGCGTCCACAATGCAGTGGAACAAATTTCATTCCAGGTGAAGCGAGGTGAGACAGTTGCCTTTGTCGGGCCAAGTGGCGCCGGCAAGACCACGCTGGTAAAACTACTGGTCGGATTATACATCCCGGAACAAGGCACAATTTTGTACAACGGAATCCGGGGCGAACAAATTAACAAAGACGAATTGAGGTCTCAGATTGGATTTGTGACCCAGGACACACAGTTATTCAGTGGCACAATCCGGGAAAACCTTCTCTTCGTAAATCCGAATGCAACAGATGAAGAATGCATGGATGTGCTAATGAAAGCTTCCTGTCAGAACCTGATGGCGCGCGCGGAGAAAGGTCTCGATTCGGTGATTGGTGAAGGCGGGGTAAAAGTATCCGGAGGGGAAAAACAAAGACTCTCCATAGCCCGTGCCTTACTGCGCCAGCCGAACCTGATGGTATTTGATGAGGCAACTTCCGCATTGGATTCAATTACGGAGGAAGAAATCACGGACACTATCCGTTCACTCGCGACCCGCAAGGAACACATAACCATCATGATTGCACACCGCCTCAGCACCATCATGCATGCCGACAAGATTTTTGTTCTTGAAAAAGGGCAAATCATCGAATCCGGATCGCACAATGAACTGCTGGATTCCAAAGGACTGTATTATGCAATGTGGCGTCAGCAGATCGGAGAGCGTAAACGTGTTGTAATCCCTGCCGGAAACGGAGCACCGACAAAAGCTATTGTAACGAATTAACCTATTTATTTTCTTATGCTGGAAATCTTCAGCAAGAGTTTAAAACACCGTCTTGCGCTGCCGCTACCCGGACGTGAAGCCCAGTTAAAAATGGCTCATGCGGAGAGAAAACTTAATCTTGCCCGGTATAAAGTACCACAGGATGCACGCTGGGGAAGTGTTTTAATTCTTCTGTATGAAGACGAAGGCACTATCAAATTCCCCCTGATCCTCCGCTCTGATTATGACGGTGTGCACAGTGGACAAATTGGTTTGCCCGGCGGAAAATTTGAATCCCCGGATTTGGATCTGCAGGCAACAGCACTGCGCGAAACTGAAGAAGAAATTGGTGTACTGCAAGCAGATATTTCCCTGATCGGAAAACTCACAGAATTGTATATACCTCCCAGCAATTTTTTAGTGCACCCGTATATCGGCATTCTACCTTATCAACCTTTTTTTATTCCGGATCAAAACGAAGTAGCCAAAATTATTGAACTTGATCTGGATATGCTCATGGATGAAAACAACCTCGGCGAGGAAGATATCAAGCTCGGTACAGGCCTCACGATTCGAACGCCGGTTTTTTACTTTCACGACGAAAGGGTCTGGGGAGCGACGGCAATGATGCTGAGCGAATTTAAATCGGTGTTGTTTGAAATGGGAATCTGAGAGGAGATTCACGCAGTCATTGGCAGGCTCAGCGTTTCGTTCGTAGTTGGCAGTCGATAGTCGTTAGACAGGGGTTGATTGTAAAAATCATTGACACGAAATCCGCTCACACCTGCCAGCAACTCAAAAAACCAACAACGAATCTCCAGCTTTTGACTACAGACAACAACCTGCCGACTACAGGCTGAATACTACAGACTACGGACTACACTAAAATGCCGATGACAACTCAGCAGATGGTCATTCACCATTCCGGCGGCTTGCATGTAAGCATAGCAGATGGTTGAACCGACGAACTTAAAGCCGCGTTTGTAAAGATCGACACTCATCCTGTCCGACTCTTTTGTAGACGGTTTAATTTTAACGTGTGATTTGTATTTGTTATTGATGACTGTATTGCCGGTGAATTGCCAGATGTATTTATCGAACGTACCGAATTCTTCACGAACCTCCTGGAAACGCTGAGCATTATTAACAGTGCCATAAATCTTCAGCTTATTCCGAATAATACCGGCATCGGCGAGGAGCTTCTGAATTTTTGGTTCTTTGTACCTTGCTATTTTTCCGTAATCGAAATCGTCAAACGCTTTGCGGAAGTTTTCCCGTTTATTCAAAACAGTACTCCAGCTCAAGCCGGCCTGGAATGTATCCAGGACAATATATTCAAAATGCTTTCTGTCGTCATGCACAGGCACCCCCCACTCCACGTCATGATATTCCTTCATGAGATCAGAAGAAAGACACCAAGGGCAACGAACAAGCTCTTTTGCCATTCTGAAATTTTTACATTTAACGAAAACCTCAGCTTCCGAAAACTAGACAGTGGCCTTCGAAGCCTTGCTCTTCATCCATTCTGTCGTTACTGAACCCGGGCGTTCAATCGGATGGCCAAGAGCCCGGTCCCAGAGCAATGAAGCCAGAACTCCAAGTGCACGGCTCACGCCAAAAAGGACGGTATAGAAGTCGTATTCATCCATACCATAATGCATCAACAGTGCACCACTGTGTGCATCCACATTCGGCCATGGGTTTTTGATCTTCTTGATATTGCTCAGAATCGGTGGAACCACTTCGTACACCATGTGTACAATACGGCAATTCTCATCTTCCGGAATGTATTTCTTTGCAAATTCCATTTGTGCAATAAAACGAGGATCCGTTTTACGCAGCACTGCATGTCCATAACCGGGAACAACTTTTCCATCTTCCATGGTCTTGATGACATAATCATGGATTTGCTCTTTTGACGGAACAGCACCATCATAGTAATTTCGCAGGTCAGAGATCCAACGGATCACTTCCTGGTTGTCGAGGCCATGCAGGGGTCCTGCCAATCCGTTCATCCCGGCGGCAAACGACAGGTATGCATCACTCAGTGCCGATCCGACAAGGTGGGTCGTGTGGGCAGAAACATTTCCACCTTCGTGATCTACGTGAATGGTCAGATACAAACGCATCAGCCGTTTCATATCGTAATCGTCGTAGCCCAGCATGTGGGCAAAGTTTGCGCCCCAATCCAGTTTCGGATCCGGCTCAATGTGAACACTGTTCTTATAAATCCGGCGATAAATATACGCTGCGATCCGGGGAAGGCGTGCGATCAGGTTCATCACATCTTCGTACATCGGATCCCAGTACTCTTTTTTTCCCAAACCCTTACGGTATGCAGCGGCGAAAACGGATTCCTTTTGCAATGCCATAATGGCCATACTGAACTGTGTCATCGGATGCATGTTCAGCGGCAAACTGTCCAGCATATCAAATACAAACTTTGGAACATTGCTGCGGCGGGCCCAGATATTGCTGACTTGCAATACATCTTCTTCTGTCGGCAATTCCCCGATGAGCATAAGGTAAAAAATCCCTTCCGGCAACGGTTCGCTGTCGCCGGTTGCTTTTGGAAGCTTTTCCCTTAATTCCGGGATGCTGTAACCCCGGAAACGAATGCCTTCCTCGGGGTCCAGTTTACTGGTCTCGGTTACCATCCCGACCATTCCTTTCATGCCGGAATACACCTGTTCAATCGTGTACGAGCCGATTACCTGGCTTCCATTTTCTTTGATAAAGTCTTTCAGCTCTGCGGCCATTGGCAGGGCTACTTTCGCAAACTTGTCTTTTATTTTATCGGTTTTCAAGGCGGGTAGGAATTATGAAATAAAAACAGAATGAATCTGCGTAGATCGATTGAATACTATGGTTGCGGTTTAAAATTCTTCCTTGTTTTTTCAATATTGTCCTGCTTGTTCACAGAAGTGATGTTCAGTTCAGGAACCACGATCACAAGACTGACAACAAATGCCACAATGAGTAAAACCCATAAAGCCAGACGGCTGATTTTTTTCATCCTGCGTTTCGAAAAAAAAGGCGCCTTTTTTTTCAGCCGGACCTTCTTTCTCAATCGACCGCTGCGTGGAGAAATTGAATACTCTCCCGTCGCTAATTTATCTAATGTATCCTGATCCATCGATTCATTGTAATCTGAAATTCAAAGTAATCACCGGTTTACAAATTTAAAATCTTTTCCAGCAAAATGCGCGGTCTCCCCCAAACCTTCTTCAATTCTTAACAACTGGTTGTATTTTGCGATCCGATCGGAACGGGATGCAGAACCGGTTTTAATCTGGCCGGTTTTCAATGCTACTGCCAGATCCGCGATGGTGCTGTCTTCGGTTTCTCCGGAACGATGGCTCATTACGGAAGAATAGCTGTTCCGATGCGCGAGGTTGACTGCATCGATGGTCTCTGTCAGTGTTCCAATCTGGTTGACCTTCACAAGTATCGAATTTGCAACCCCCTTTTTAATTCCTTCACCGAGTCGTTTCACATTGGTGACAAACAAATCGTCCCCGACAAGCTGTATTTTTTTCCCAGTTAGTTCAGTTAGTTTTTTCCAGCCATCCCAATCATCTTCTGCCAGTCCGTCTTCAATCGACACAATGGGATACTTATCTGCCCATGTAGCCCAGTACTGTGCCATCTGTTCCGGACTCAGCTGGTCGCCGGATGATTTTTTAAAAATGTATTTTCCTGATTTTTCATCAAAGAATTCAGATGCTGCTGCATCCATGGCAATAAAGATGTCCTTCCCGGCCTGGTAACCGGCTTCGCCGATTGCTTCGAGTACCGATTGAATAGCTTCTTCATTTGATTTGATATTCGGAGCAAATCCTCCTTCATCTCCTACATTTGTAGAAAGTCCTTTTTTCTTAAGCACTGCTTTGAGATGATGAAAAACTTCGGTACCCATGCGTAGTGCCTCACTGAAACTCGGTGCACCAATTGGCATGATCATGAATTCCTGAAAATCTATGCTGTTATCAGCATGGGAGCCTCCGTTCAGGATATTCATCATGGGGACAGGAAGCACATTCGCATCCACACCACCGATATACCTGTACAAAGGCTGATTGCTTTCCATGGCCGCTGCTTTCGCACAAGCGAGGGAAACACCCAGAATTGCATTTGCACCAAGATTGGATTTATTTTCGGTGCCATCGAGTTTTATCATGGCCATGTCGAGTAAACGCTGATCGCTCACCGGGTAGCCTTTCAATTCTTCACTGATCGCTTTGTTCACATTGTAAACGGCGCGAAGCACACCTTTTCCAAGGTATTTTTGTTTGTCGCCGTCGCGTAATTCTACAGCTTCGTGAACACCGGTAGAAGCACCTGAAGGCACCGCGGCACGGCCAAATGCGCCATTTTCAGTAATAACGTCAACTTCTATGGTTGGATTTCCTCTGGAATCCAGTATCTGACGGGCATGAATTTCTGCAATTGCGCTCATAGAGATGTGTATGAATTCACAAAAATAACAATTATTGACCTTTAATAAAATGATTTAACCTCACCGGAACATACCAATCACGCAAGTATTCCGGATTTTCATTTCCCCCATTTTCCAGCCCCGGTCATCTTAAATACCGTATTGTGCATCAGCCGGATAGGACTGATGGCAACGAAATAAATTCCCGTTTCGATCCTTCCGGATACCTGTATTGGTCGACTAAATGCTCAGGCTGCCGGCCGGAAAACCTGTTTTTACAGGATGCTTTCTTTTATAGTCGCAAAGTGGATAGGCTGTTTTCTGCAACACATTTTCTCAAATACAAGCTTCTGGGCGACACCGCTCATGATGTTCATTCGCCTTTTTTATTTGATCTCCTGAATACGGTCATCCGGGATGATACTCCCTTTTATGTTTACGATAAAATTCAATCCCTCCGGGCCAGGCTGACTATCGATGAATCTGTTCTGGAAGTAACAGATTATGGTACGGGCGGTGAAAGCAACAGAAAGCGGAAATTAAAGGTGAATTACATTGCCGGACATTTTGTGAAACCGGCAAGGTACGGGCAATTATTATTCCGGCTGGTGAATCATTTTCATCCACGAAACATCATCGAACTGGGAACATCGCTGGGCATTACAACGCTGTACCTTGCAACACCAGACAGACGTACACGGATACAAACGCTTGAAGGTTGCGCGGCGACAGCTGCGAAAGCAAAAGAAAATTTTGAATTGTTCGAAATGCAAAACATTTCGCAGGTGATTGGAGAATTCAGCCAGACTCTACCGCAAGTTCTTGATGCTACGGGAGTCGTCGATTTCATGTATTTTGACGGAAACCACAGGAAAGCAGCGACCCTGAGTTACTGGGAACTTTCATTGCCACATGCTGGAGAAAATTCCATTTTCGTATTGGATGATATTCACT